>JAADGX010000128.1 GCA_013152135.1 Chlorobiota bacterium | reverse complement strand
GTTGACCTCCTCGATGGTAACCGCGAGCCAGTGATCGCAGCCGACCTGGTCTTCGTTCAGGAGGTTCTCGCGCTGGTGCCAGTGATACCAGGGGCAGTCGTTGTGACGCGCCCGGCTGTGCCCTTCGGGCGTCGGTTCGAGCAGTTCCGCGTCTTCTCCCATGACCACGCTGCTGGAAACGAAGAGGGATGCGAACTGCGGTGCGAGATCGCGATCGGGGTCGATCTTCGTGAGGTAGTACTGCGCCGTGTCCTTCGCCACTTCTTCCCAGTATTTCTTAATCAGTTCGATGGGATCGAGATCCGGGCAGAGCGCGAGAACGGCCCGCCGCCATTCGAAATGCGCTGCGCGGTTGATGTTGCCGAGGACTTCCAGTTTCTTCTTGTCATCCATGCTGTTGATTCCTGCGCTGTTCAGTCGCCTGGCGGTCGAGTTCCAGGGTCCGCTCGTCCACCACGACGCCATAAATTTCCCGCGCCGCCTCGATGGAAATGATGCCGTTGCGCACCTCCTGCGCCACCAGGTCAGCCGGGCGTTTCGTCGGGTCGCCGTATCCGCCGCCGCCGCCCGCGCACTGGTGGTAAATCGTTCCGCGAGGCAATCCGGTGAGCAAATCCAGGCTGCGGGGCTTCGTGACCGAACCGTCCGGAAGTTCGAGCGTGATGGAATTCAGCGTGCCCTCGCGCCCGCCCATGAGTCCGAAAGCAGGTTCCACGTCGCCGTCGCCGAAGACCACGAGCTGCGTATCGTCGGAGCCGATTTCAAACACGGTTTCCACCCCCAGGCCGCCACGCCACTGCCCTGCGCCGGCGGAATCGGTCAGGTATTCATGTTTCAGCAGCAGGTGGGGCGTAGTCTGCTCGAACATTTCGTAGTCCTGGTCCAGCACGCCGCCCGAGGCGTCGATCATCCCGATGTGATCATAGCCGTCCACGCCTTTCATGGCGCCGGAACCGCCTTTGAGGCCCATGAAGAAAATATCCACGTACTTGTCCCGGCGTTCGGGATGGATACCCGTGGTCAGCGAGCACAGCAAGTGGTTCCAACCCGCGGTCACGCGATCGGGAATGGCCCGCCCCAGCGCCCGTGAAATGGCGTCGGCGTTGGGGGGACAGAGGTGGTTGCCGTACGTCGTGGCCGCCGGGTAGGCCGCGTTAAGTATGGTACCCTCCGGGATGATTATATCGATCGGGTGAACCATGCCCTGGTTGTGCGGAATATCGGGATTCACCATCTGCAGGAAAGTCAGGATGGTGGCCGAGGCACTCGAGGTATACGTGCCGTTCACGAAGGCATTGGACTGGGGATCGGTTCCGGAATAGTCGAACCGGATGCTGCGATCCTCCACCGTAATATCGACCCGGATGCGGTATTCTTTTCCCACGTTCCTTCCGTCGTAGTAAATCACGGCCTCCCCGTGATACACGCCGTCCGGGATGGCAGCGATTTCCGCTTCCATCATCCTGCGAGTGGCGTCGAACAACGCTTCCTTGTGCCGCTCGAAGCAGTCCACACCGTATTTCTCCAGAAGCTGGATCATTCGCCGCTCGCCTACCACGCAGGCACCCGTCTGCGCCCGCATGTCTTCCTTCACCATGTCGAAGCGGATGTTCGCGAAAATGAGATCCCACACGTCCTTGCGGAGTTTCCCTTTCTCGTACACCTTGACGGGAGGAATGCGAAGAGCTTCCTGCCACACCTCGGTAGCGTTGGGATTATAGCCGCCCGGCACCGCGCCCCCGATGTCCGCCTGGTGCCCCTTCACCGCCGACCAGGCCACCAGCTTGTCCTCGAAGAAGATGGGCTTGTACACGGCGACGTCGTTGTTCTGGTTTCCCATGCTGAACACGTCGTTGTGAAAAATCACGTCGCCGGGGTAAATCTCGTCACCGAAGTACTCGATGATATACTTGCAGACGGGCCCGAGCGAAAAGGAAAGGATCGGCAGGTTCTCCGTCTGCTCCAGCATGTTTCCGGCCGCGTCGTAGAGCCCGGTGACGAAATCGCGCGCCTCGCACAGGATGGGTGAACGGGTTGTTCTCTGCACGGAGATGCTCATTTCGTCCGTGATGGATTTGAAAGCCCGTGCGAAAACGGACAGCAGGATGGGATCGATGTTATTCATGCATCACCCCCGCGAAAGATTCCATGACAAGTTCTTCCTTCCCCTTGCGGTACACCGAGAACGATCCATAGGGATCGCAGACGCAATCGTACTGCTCGCTGAGGAAGAGCGTGGTGTTGACCTGCTCGATGATGGCCGGTCCCTGGATGCGGTTCCCGAAGCGCGTGCGATGGCCGTCGTACACGGGCACGGTTTCAAACGTCCCGCGCTCCGGCAGGTACACTTCGCGCTCGCCCTTGAGCGCGGCGGAAGCATCCTCCCCGGCGTATTCGTCCTCCACCATTGCCGGTTTTTCGGTCACACCCACCGCCCGGAGCCTGACGTTGATCAACTCGATGGGAGTGCCGTCCTCTTCCAGCGAGTAGCCGAACAGGCGATTGTGCTCAGCGTGGAAGCGTGTGGATATCGATTCCATATCAGCGCCGAGGACCATGTCCATTTCAACCGGAAGGGAAACCTCGTGGTACTGCTTCACGTAGCGGCAATCCAGGTTCAAGTAGTACTTTCTCCGGTCTTCCGGGATGTGCTCTTCAGCCAGCAGCGCCGCGCCTTCCCGTTTCATTTCCTCGATCACCGCCGTGAGGTCGCTCCAGTCGATTTTATTGAACGGCGACACGAACGAGCGAACGAAATCATGCTGCAAGTCGCTCATGAGCATACCCGCCGCGCAAAAGATGGACGATTCCCGCGGAACGATAAACATGGGTATTTCCAGCTCCTGGCAAATCATGCAGGCGTGGATGGGTCCTGCTCCTCCTGCCACCACCATGGGAAATTCCCGGGGGTCGTAACCGCGCTTTATGGTGATTTCACGCACGCCCTGGGCCATGTTGTTGTTGATCACGCGATACATGCCGGCCGCCGCTTCCCGCACCGAGAGTCCCAGGGGTTCGGCGACGTGGCGGGACACGGCTCGTTCCGCGGCCTCCACGTCCAGTTTCATCTTGCCCCCGGCGAAGAAATCGGGGTTGAGGTATCCCAGCAGGAGATCGGCATCCGTGCAGGCCGGGCGCTCGCCACCCTTACCGTAACAAGCTGGTCCCGGATCGGCGCCGGCGCTCTGGGGGCCCATGCGGAGAAGTCCGCCTTCATCGATCCAGCCGATGCTTCCTCCGCCCGCGCCGATCGTGACGATGCCGAGCATGGGCAGGGCAATGCGATAGCGATTGATCTCGCCCTCGGTTTCCACCAGGGGAGAGCCGTCCCGAACCAGCGCTGCATCGAAACTCGTTCCTCCCATGTCCACCGTTATA
>JAADGX010000231.1 GCA_013152135.1 Chlorobiota bacterium | reverse complement strand
GTTCCCACCTTCATCCCACCATACGTTCTCAATCTCTACCACTCCTTGTGCATAATGCCCCGTTGTCCCGATTACCTGGGGATGATCGATCACGGGGTGAATTGCAAACAATTTACAGCCACGGGCGGGGAGTTCCACCCGCAGGGGAGGTGCTCCGAGATGCTCGTACCGCGATTCCCAGAATTCCCAGCAATGGTGATCCCCGGCTTCAAGTCCCAGTTCCGTGATATCGATCTCCCCGGCAGCGCTATCCTCCGACCAGTTGAACACTGCAAGCAAGTAGAACGACATGCTTCCGGATTTCACCTTTCCTCCCCACATCACGGGCCACATTGTCTCTGTCAAGATCCAACGGTTGCAAGTCGAGATTCAGCACCGGCAGTACTTTTCGCAGAATATCCCGGCTTTCGTCGGGGATATCCATCAATTTGCTGCTGACCATTCCCATGCCGCCATTGACGGCGACCAGGCTTGCCCACTGGATCACGTGGCGGAGGTCCATCGGTTCATGGACAACGATGCAATCCGGATCGTTCCACCATGTCCTCCCGTTCAGGAAATGCATGGGAGCCACGGCTCGAACTCCCATCGTGTACGTCCGATCCCAGTTCTCCGCGTCGATGTCATCACCGATTCGAAATCCATCGACGATTCCGAGGGCGGGACCAACGAGACAATTGCAACCCAGGAGAAAACGCTCATCACCAGCACCTTCGCGCAGCGCCTCGAGGCCCAGTCGATACATCTGGATATTGGTCAGTGAATCGTCATACGGTTGAAACGTATGCGTGGCTGCGTCCTCCAATTCCATTCCCCACCTGCCGAAAAAATCGTAGGTCAAAAAATCCATCTTCACGTATTCATAGCCCCAGCCAGAACACACTCGCTGCATCAGGTCGCGAAGCAATATCCGCGTCTCAGGCCTTGAGAGGTCGAGGCAATGCTGTCGTGCGTTCACCGGTGTATTCGATTGACCCGTCGCCCGGAACGGACGAACCCAGATCCCGGGCATTTTATCATGGTGCCGCAGTTTCTTCGCAAACCCATCCATCCCGCCGGGGAACTTGGCAACATTCGCTTCATGCACAATGCCCGCAGCATCACCGGTGCTTTTCATCCATCCATCATCGACCTGGAAACACGCCATACCGGGATACTCCTGCATGGCTTCAAGATTTGCCATGCAGTCTTCCTCCGTAATCTCGTCCCGGTATCCTGCATACCATGAACACCAGCCCGAAACATTTCGGAACGACAATGCCCTCTTCATCGAACGTGAAAGTTCTTCCGCGAACCGCGCCATACCCCGATAATGACTTCCCTTCCAGGTGCCTATATAGATTTGTCCCAATCGCAAGGTTGAGCCTGCTGGAAGCCGAACTCCGCGCCCGCCGCTGTGACAATCGATCTCGTACTTCCATCGCAATACACGGCTCCCGCTCACAAGCGATTGCATGGGCGTGACCTTGAACCTGACCAGGCCGGTCGGTATGCTGAAAACACCCCACACGCTGTTATTCCTTGAAACAGGATCGTGAACGGAAAGGAACCAGTACGATGAAAGAGGTTCATTACGATCTATGCGATGCGGTCCTTCGCTCCCGTAACAGCGCTCAGCGGGATACGTGAAGACAAGCGCATCCTTCGATACCTTTGCCGGTCCGTCAGTCGACCAGTCACCCTGGTACTCCATAATCCCAATGCTTCGGACTCGCACATCCGTAGAGGATACATTCTTTATTGTACACTCAAGTATGATATGCGTATCTCCCGCCCCGCTCATCTCGACCATAAGTTCGATTTTATCAAAGGTGATTCGTAACTGATTCCCCTCGACTTTGAGTGAACAGTCAGAGTACTGCGAGTGCAAGATGTGGTCCTCCAGTCGGACGGAGGATACGAGTTGGTCGACACGGAAACCGTGTTGGGTTTCAAAACCCCATATGCCGTGTTCGTTACGAATCATGATTGCAGTGGTATTCTATTTGATTTCACAAATATGATTATGCACGGTTCTGAACGGTACGATCATTTCTGTTCGAACGGTTCAAGCGGTCAGGTATTGAATCCGCAGGGAATGACTCCCGCCGTCGAAATACGTCTCGGGAATAGTATACGTCCCTTTCAGTTCATCTCCATCGATTCGGATAACGCACTCGCCGTCACCAGCGCCGATGACTTCAATATCCCATCTCGTCGACCGAAACCACAACCCCGTAACACGAAGCGGGAGCAGGGCCAACGGAATTATTGTAAATGACTCCCGTCCAAATTCAATACCAGCGAGTCCTTCCAGGATCGCGCGGTACCAGCCGGTCACACAGTTGAGATTTGAAACCGCGCCGTGATTGCGCCAGGGTTGTTCCACGCCTTCTTCAAAACCCTTAAGGGAAAGGAACTCCGGGCAATAACCGAGATGTGTCAGGGTACTGTCAACCATGCCCAGCCATTTCAGGATGGCATCTTTCCTGCCACACCTTCTCAGTACCTTGAGCACGTACACGTCCCAGTGCGGGTACCACGTTTCCATTACCGGTTCCGTTCCGTTTTCCTGGTCCGTCCTTGGGATGACGCCAATCCCGTTACCGGTGAAATGGTGCTTGATGATAAAGTCGGCGATGTCTGCGATCTTGGGTTCTATCAGTTGCCAGCCGCTCTCGGACTGGAGGAACAGCAGGGTGAACAAGGGATACATCTCGTTTCGAACGTTCGTTCGCAGATCAATGGAATCAACCAGGAATTCTTTTTCATCGTCCCAAAACGTCTGTAAAAAACATGCGCCAATGCGTGCCGCGGACAAGGCGGCCTTTTCACGTGTTGGATCGTCATGGAGAACCTCGGCGATACGCTCCATGGTCCGACAGAAGCTGTAAAAACAGGCGATTTCCATCGCTACCGCGGAATCTGCCGTGCGACCGAATCGCTCAGGCATATCGGGATAGAAACCTCTGCTCCTGAACAATCCACGATCATCCGAGACAGCCGATACGCTGTCAAGATGCTGAACAAAGTACGGGTAGGCATCGAGCAGAGATTGCCTCTCGCCGCTTTGGACAAACGCCTCGAAACTCAACGAAGCGAGTAAAAATTCCAGCGCACTGCAACGAGGTGTGTCCATCGGCAAAAGACCGCGCGTCCACCTCCCGGGTATGACCCCGTCCGAATCACGGTGTGCGTTGACAAACCGGGCGACGTCTTTCTGCAACCTTGTACCACGCCACCGCGATGCTTCCATTGCCGTCACCATCATATCCCAGGACCAGAGCCAGTAGTAGGAACCGGGACAGGCCCGGGGAACACGGTAGTCCGAGACGATACACGATTCCACCAATCCGGGCACCGATTTGAAAAACTCTTCGACTGCTGGATACTCCGAAAGTTCCAATCGCGGAGCTGACGCCATATAATTTTCGTACCGTTCCTTTTGAATCGACACGATGTCGATGGTTTCGGGTTTCGGATGCCGGAGGGAATCGGCTCCGGAAAAATCAATACTCACAATACCAGGAGAGTTTTTACTGACCCGAAAGGATAACACGGCTTCGTCCATGCCGTTTTTCTCAATCCCACTCGAACCAGATATCTCGACCTGTACCTGCGCATCATAGAGAAGCAAGCGGGAGTCGCGGAACTCCGGAAGCACATCTTCAAACGTTGCGGTCCCGGACGGGCAGCTTCGGTTGAACACCAACCTTCTCCAGTGTTCCGGAATCAGGAAA
>JAADGX010000293.1 GCA_013152135.1 Chlorobiota bacterium | reverse complement strand
GCCACGCGGGATTCGGTAAAACTTGAGATCGATCCGAGAACGATAGCGTTCGGCACCGCGGCCGCCTGCGACACCGGACAAGCCGTAACCGTTACCATTCGGAATACCGGCACACTCAGCGATTCGCTCACCCTGGACGCCTCCGCGCTCACCGCTTTCAACGTTCTCGATCCCTTCCCGATTTCCCTGGGACCGGGTGAAACGCGAACGTTCCGGATCACGTTTTCGCCGGGATCTGAAAAGGCCTTCTCGGAAATTCTCCGCCTCAAATCCGGGATCTGCCGAAAATCCATTCCCATTACATTGACCGGGATCTTCGCCAACCAGGCGTACAGCATCGATCGCAACAGCGTCGATTACGGGGACGTCGCTATCGGTATGTCATCAACCCAAAACGTCACATTGACCTCCGCTAACAAGCAGGATGGACGGTTGAAGGAAATCGTTTTCTCACCGGCTTCATCTGCCTGGAGTACATCGCTGACTTTGCCGTTCACCGTGCAGGATGTTTCGACCACGGACATTCCCATCGTGTTTACTCCAATCGATACCGTGGATTACGCGGCTACCGCATGCCTGATTTTCGACCAGCCCTGCCCCGACACGATTTGCGTTACGCTTTCGGGAAGAGGCGTCCGGGGCGCGCTGGCGGCCTCCGCCACGCGGATTGCCTTCGGTGAACTGGCGCAGTGCCAATCCGGGCTCGACACGATCACGGTTATCAATACCGGCACCGGCGACGTGACGCTGACGTCCGCTTCTATCGTTGGTACCGGCGCATCGTACTACACGTTGACGAACCCGTTGTCGGGCAATGAAGTTCTTCCTCCGTCTGCAAGCCGGGATTTCTACGTTGCCTTCAACGCCCCGTCCGCTCCCGACGGCGTACACAACGCATCTCTTCGTATCCAGTCTTCAGACATAAAGCAGCCGGTCATAGACGTTCAACTGGAAGGAACGCGCAGCACACAAACATTACCCACGATCTCGTTACAGGATTTCGGCAACGTCGCGCTGGGACAGGTTCTGAACCGACTGCTGACCATCACAAACAACGGGACCGCGCGGTTCTGCATCTCATCGGTCGTGGCATCACCGCCGTTCAGTGCTTCCGCCGCCCTGCCCCTCTGCATTGACCCCGGACAGAGCGCGGACGTCACCATCACGTTCAACCCGACGGATACGCTCCTTTCCTCCGGCGACGTTTTTCTGGTCGTTTCCGGCCCCTGCCCCGACACTATTCACGTACGCGTCCTCGGGCAGGGAACACAGGGCGTGGTCGCGCAAACTCTTTCGCTGAACATGGGAGCCGTCGCTTCGTGCCTGACTCGTACGGATACGGTCGTGGTTAAGAACGTCGGCGGCGCATCCATAACATTGACCCAGGTACAACTTACAGGACCCGACGTCGCGCAATTCGGAATCGTACAGCAACCCACGCCGCCGTACGTCATCGATCCGGGCAACTCCACCATTATCATCATATCGATCGACCCCCAGGGATTTCCGGATGGAAACAAGACTGCTTCAGTATTGACCACCTTCGACATCGGCGGCAAGACGCAGCAATTCTCTACCGCTTTGCGTGCTCTGGTCTCCACCCCTGCATTCAACGCGGCCGGCGGCAACCTGGGAATGGTTACAGTCGGGCAGAGCCGGAGTGGATCGATAACTATCACGAATACATCGCAAGTGCCGATCACGGTCAATGCCATTTCCATCAATACCACGGTCTTCTCCGTTTCAGGAACGACGCCTCCGCTTCCGGCTCAAATCCCGCCTGGAGGCGATTTGCTCGTCACCGTCCAGTTTGCCCCGGTTGCACGCGGGGCCATTACTGCGACCATCACCGCTTCCTCGCCTCAACCCTGCCCGGCGACGTTCGATTTCGCGCTTACAGGAGAAGGTGTCGAGCGCGACATCGTCCAGGCGGGACTCAGCATCGGCAACATCCAGGGGCGCATCGACGACGTCATCGACATACCGGTGGAGCTCAACGCGGACGTCGGGAGCGCGCAAGTCACCTCGTATTCCGGCAAGATCAGGTTCAATCGCACCATGCTCTACCCGCGTGCGATCGTCACCGCCCAAACCCTGTCCGAGGGGATGAACGTGAACTTCTCGTATGACCACGTGGAAGGCGAAGTCACCATCACCGCTTCCGGTGGAACCGTCCGTTCCGGAACCGGACCGCTGTTTGTTCTCAAGTGCCTGGTGCTGTTGGGCGACAACGTGGACACGCCGCTGGAAATCGACCAGGGCTTCGACTTCACTTCCGGCTTCGCCCAGGTTGTCGCCCGATCGAACGGGTTGTTCCACCTCGTCGGCTATTGCCTCGGAAACGGAAATCGCCTGATAAAAATCACCGGCCAGAACCAGTTGTGGCAGAACCATCCGAACCCGTTCAACCCTGTCACCACCATCGAGTACGAAATAGCGGAGGACGGTTTCGTCAGTCTTATCGTGTACGATGCCCTGGGCCGGGAAGTCACGCGTCTCGTGCAGAAACGGCAAACGGCGCAACGCTACCAGGTCGAGTTCGATGCCACCGGTCTTCCGAGCGGAACGTACTACTACATCCTTCGCAGCGGAAACTACCGCGCTTCCCGTAAAATGATCATCGCCAAATAAGCCATGCGTTTTTTCTCTCTCTTCTTGATTATCGGCTTGTGCGCGGCCACGCCTGCGTACAGCCAGTCATCCACCGAACCGTCTCCCCGCTCCGTTACCCGCGTGGGGCTGTACGGAAGCCCTGGATTCAACTTCTACCAGGGAACGTTCCAGGTCTTCGAAGGCAGCAAGGTCTGCGGAACGTTCACGTCCGGAAACGGCCAAGGTCTCGTCCTGGGCGGCCTCCTGGAAATTCCACTCCAGCGCAACCTCCTGCTGACTGGAAGAATCGGCTACCATGACGCCAGCGGGCAATACGATACCGACACCCGCCTCGGCACCGTGATCATGCCCGACGGGACGCTGCGGGATGCTTTCGTCAACCACGTGCTCGACGCCACCATCTCCTACATCACAACCGGGCTCGCCGTCCAGTACTACCCGTTCAGCAATCTCGACCTGCACGTTGCGGCGGGACCGACGGTAGGAATCGGCCTCAAGCATACCTTCATTCAGAATGAAAAGCTCCTGGAACCCCTGGAAGCGAAATTCATCGACAATACCCGAGAACACGTCGTCGCGTCCGGAGATATCGCGTCGTTCAAAAACGTCAGTCTCACGTTGGATGCAGGGGCAGGGTACGACGTCCGGTTGACACGCAACCTCATTGCCACACCGGAAGTGCGTTACCGGTTTCCCGTAACGTCGGTCACCACGGACACGGACTGGAAAATCGCCGGGCTGCAGGCGGGACTTTCGCTCAAATGGGCCTTCCTGCCGCCACCGCCACCACCACCGGCCCCAC
>JAADGX010000152.1 GCA_013152135.1 Chlorobiota bacterium | reverse complement strand
GGGAACGTGTTGTAATGCATGGGAATGGCCAGTCCCGGTTTGACAAACTCGACTGCCTTTACCGCGTCGTCTATGCCCATGGTGAAATTATCCCCGATGGGTACGAGCATGACGTCGATCCGATCCATCTGACCGATGAGCTGCATGTCCATGAACAAGCCCGTATCGCCTGCATGGTACACGGTCTTGCCGTCCATGGTGATCAGTACTCCAGCGGGTTCGCCCATGTAGCGCCCGTCGTTGGTCGAGGACCCGTGGTGAGCGATGGTGAATTTAAGTCGTCCGAAGGGGAAGTGGTAGCTTCCGCCGATATGCATGTTGTGCGCCCGGGCTCCCTGGGCGGCGGCTTCGTTCGCCAGTTCGTTCACGGCAATGACCAGCGCGTCGCAGCGCCTGGCGATCTCCAGGCCGTCGCCGAGATGATCCCCGTGGGCGTGTGTCAACACGACGAAATCCGCCGACTCGTCCTCGGCCCTCGTGGGGCTGGTGGGATTACCGGTAAAGAACGGGTCGATGAGAACGGTATGCGTTCCGTCATCGAGCTTGAAGGATGAATGACTGAAATAAGTTAGTTTTGACATGGCAACACCTCTCAACGTAATCGACAGTCCATGTTGCTGAATATACTCCGAATCCATCAAGTCTTCAACCTGTCCGCCTGTCGATTTCACCTGCTGCTCCGATTTTTTGGAATTTTTTGTACATTCACGTACTGCGTAGTGATGAGCAACGATTTCTTTCATATCAGAATTTGACGAGAGGATACCATGGCATCCCACACCCCCAGTTTCTTCGAAACCGTTTTAAGCTTCTTCGATAAAGCCGCCGACCACACCGATCTTCCCCACGGCATGCGCGACCAGATCAAGTACTGCAACAGCATATACGAGTTCAAGTTTCCCCTCAAGCACCATGACGGCAGTATTGAAATCATCGTGGCCTACCGCGTGGAGCACAGCCACCACATGCTGCCGGTCAAGGGAGGCATCCGTTACAGCGAGATGGTGAACGCGGACGAGGTCAAGGCACTGGCCGCGCTCATGACGTACAAGTGCGCCGTCGTGGACGTGCCGTTCGGGGGCGCCAAGGGCGGTGTGAAAATCGAGCCCCGCAAGTTCACGGTCGACCAGCTGGAGCGCATCACGCGGCGATACACGGCGGAGCTGGTGAAAAAGCAGTTCATCGGTCCCGGCATCGACGTGCCCGCCCCGGATTACGGGACGAGCATGCGTGAAATGGCCTGGATCTTCGACACGTACAGCGCCCTCCATCCCGGCCAGCTCGACGCGGCCGCATGCGTTACCGGCAAACCGCTCAACGAAGGAGGCGTCCAGGGACGTACCGAAGCCACCGGCCTGGGAGTGTTCTACGGCATCCGCCACGCCCTCACCTACAAGGAGGACATGGAAGCCATCGGGCTTACGACGGGCGTTGAAGGCAAGCGGGTGGTCGTGCAGGGACTCGGCAACGTCGGCTACTGGGCGGCGAAGTTTTTCCAGGACGCCGGCGCGCGTATCACGGCGCTGGCCGAGTGGGACGGCGCCATCTACAACCCGGACGGTCTCGACGTGGACGCCGTGCAGCAGCACCGCAAGGAAACGGGATCGATCCTGAATTTCCCCGGGGCGAAGAATTTCGAATCCTCCGGTGACGCGCTCGAGTACGAATGCGACATCCTGATTCCCGCCGCCCTCGAGGGACAGATCACTGAGGAAAACGCGCCCCGGATCAAGGCGAAGATCATCGGCGAGGGCGCCAACGGCCCGACTACCGCGCGAGCCGAGGAAATCCTGACCGAGCGGGGTATCATGGTCATTCCCGATCTCTACCTCAACGCGGGCGGCGTCACCGTCAGCTACTTCGAGTGGCTGAAAAACCTCAGCCACGTGAAATTCGGGCGCATGAGCAAGCGGTTCGAGGAATCTTCCAACGCCGCCATGCTCCAGGCGGTGGAAAAAATCGTGGGCAAGACGCTCTCGGAACGCGAGCGCTCAGCTATCACCCGTGGAGCGGACGAGATCGACCTCGTGCGGTCGGGCCTGGAGGAGACGATGATGAACGCCTACGACGCCGTCAGGGAAACCTACAAGCGAAACCCGGGCATCAAGGAACTGCGGACCGCCGCCTTCGTGACCGCCATCAACAAGATCGCCGTCGCCTACGAAGAACTGGGCATCTTCCCCTGATTCCCGGTTGGAGGTTTCATTGACCACCACCGTTCCGTCGTATCGCCTGTACTCGTGACTCCGATCATAATGAATCCGCCGTCACGGGTTTGCTTCACCCGCGTTATTACATTCGGATCCGATTCCTTGTCAAAAACGACACGCCACCGCAATTCCCCGGTGCTTTCCACTCTCATTAAAACACCTGTTTCATTCCAGGGCTCAACCAGAGTTACTGCTCCACCGGCGACAATACTGCCGTCGGCTGTCTCGCACGCGTATTGCAGTTCTCCCTTGTCTTCAAATACCCAGCCGACGGGAAGGAGCGTCGGTTCCGTCGGCTCCCGAGCAGTACAACCCGGTAAAAGCATAAAAAGCAGTGCAAGAGCAGCAAAACTCAAAAACCCCGTATCACCATATCCTTTTCCCTTTTTTATCTACCAACATTACGCAACCATTTCCGTTATAGGTTGACCCTGCAAGAATGTATCGATCGTTGCTGGTTTCCATACAGAAGTTTCCAAAAATAAAACCGTATTTTCCATACAATACTTCGCGCTTCATTTCCCCGTTCTGATCGAAAACGGCAAGCCACGCGCCAACCTCATCATCAGCGCCGTCGAATGTTCTTCCGAATGCGACGATTTCATGGTCGCTATTCTCAAACGTTCTATAAAACAATTCAACAGATATACGATCAATAATCTTCGACCATATCATGGTTCCATCTGCGGTCACTTTTAACAGTATGGCTTCATAATTTGGACCGATATTATCCCTGCTTTTGTATGTATTGCCCACTCCCGTGATTATGTATGCATTATCCGATGTGACGTTTATACAATTACCTCTTCGAGTGTCTTGTGTATATTCCTCGGAGAGATAGTGCTTTTGCCAAAGGAGATCGCCGTTGCCATTTAGTTTAGCGACAAGGATATACTTCCCGTAATACTCGCCTGTTGCAACTATCTCGTTATCCGGAGTCCATTTCACGTCATAAATGTTTATCTCTTCATCCTCTTTTGGCCATTCGTGCTTCCACTTGATGTTTTGTGAAGCATTGAGGTAATAGATAAAAAAAGTGCCATCCACAGATCCGCAAAGAACATATTCACCGTTCGCCGTAATATCCAGACCGGTTCCGTAATCCCTTTCTTCGCCGCCGTACGTCCTGCTGTTTACCAGTCGGCCGTTCCCGTCAATCGTCAGCAGCCACACGTCGGACTTGCCATTACCGAATGATTCTGTATATCCCAGCAACACGA
>JAADGX010000245.1:902-4348 GCA_013152135.1 Chlorobiota bacterium | reverse complement strand
GCCCTGGTTTCACGGCCGGGGCGGAGTTTTTGATTTGAGATTTGAGATTTGGGATTTTATTCTGATTGGCAAATTGGCGAATGAGGTTGGTCTCAGGCCGAGGTAGGAGGTTATAGGTTATAGGATTGCTGGGAAAGGAATGTGTTTTAATTATTGCAACGATGCTCAAGTTAGAAGAAGGAAAGAGTTCGCCAGGGCCGGTTTCAAAACCGTTTCAACGGTTTTTTCAGAAATTGGGACTTGAGATCTGGGACTTGGGACCTGGACTCCTCATCATAAGCATGATTGAACTACGAACCTTAAGCTAATGTCTCTTTGTCAATATCTCTGTGTCTCTCTGTGCTCTCTGTGGCTAATAACATTCCCAAATCCCCGCTATCAAGCAGCGCAATTTTCAAATCTCAAATTTCAATTTTAAAATCCAACACACCCCCCTAATCCAAATCCCCTCCCATGGGACGGAGCTGGATTTCCTCCACCATGGCCCGGTCGGGCGTCAGCCAGGCGCTGATTACCGCCGATGCGACGTCTTCCGGCTTCATCATGCGGTTCCTGTAATTCCGGCGAACGGTTTCCGGCCAGATCGGAGTGAGCGTGGCGCCGGGAAAGACACTCGTCACCGCGATGTTCCGGTCGCGGTATTCCTCGCGGATACAATCGGCCATCGCTTTCAGACCCGCCTTGGTCGCGGAGTACACCGAGCTGTTCTTGAAGACCTTTTTCGCCGCCACCGAGTTGATCATCACGATCATGCCCCCGCCGCGCCGCACCATGCCGGGAAGCACGGCCTGCGTGCACAGGAACGGCCCGCGCAGGTTGGCCGCCAGCACGGTGTCCATTTCCCCGACTCCCGTATCGAGGAACGACTTGAACACGGTGGCGCCGGCGTTGTTTACCAACACGTCCACCTCGCCGAGCGACGCGCGTATTGCCTCGCATGCGACGCCGACCGATTCCGGGTCCGTCACGTCGCACGCAACGTCCATCACGCGCCAGCCTTTCTTTTTCGCCCTGTCCACCAGGGCTTTCAAACCCGCCGCCTGGCGGGACGAAACAGCCACTTTCGCTCCGCGCTCGGCGAAGGCCATCGCGATCGCCCTGCCGATGCCTGTCCGCGCGCCGGTCACCCAGACGACGGTATTCCTGGTTGTCTTTTTCATGCGAGCGTCGAGTTTATGAGACGAAGGAATTCATCACGGGACTTGATGTTGGTGCTGAATTCACCCAGCATCGCGCTTGTCGTGGCAACGGAATTCTGCTTCTCCACTCCCCGCATCATCATGCACATGTGCCGGGCCTCGATCACCACCGCGACGCCCAGGGGACTGAGCGTGTTCTCGAGCGTCTCGGCGATCTGCTGCGTCATGCGCTCCTGCACCTGCAACCGGCGTGCGAACATGTCCACGATCCGGGGGATCTTGCTCAGGCCGAGAATCTTGCCGTCCGGGATGTAGGCCACGTGGCATTTCCCGAAAAACGGCAGCAGGTGGTGCTCGCACATGGAGTAGAAATCCACGTCCTTTACGATCACCATTTCGTTGTAGCGCTCTTCGAAGACGGCGCCGTTGAGGATCTCGCGTATATCCATCCGGTACCCGCGCGTCAGGAATTCATAGGCCTTGGCCACGCGGTCCGGCGTCCTGAGCAGCCCTTCCCGCTCCGGGTCCTCCCCAATTTCCTCCAGGAGCGAATGGATGAGACCGGCAAGCCGTTCGTGCTCTTTGGAATGTTCATCAGCCATGATTCATGCGCCTCGATATTCGACAATGTTTCGTTCCGTTTCGTATAACCGCACGCAATGCAGTTTTCCGGCGGGGATTTTTTCCGCCAGCAGGTCCCATATCACTCGTGCGATATTTTCGGCGGTAGGAACCAGGTGCGCGAATTCCGGGCAATCGTAGTTGAGATGCTTGTGATCGAACCTCTCCACTACTTCCTCCCGGATGACGCGCTTCAGTTGCTTGAGATCGACGACGTACCCCGTGTCGGGATCGATCTCCCCCGCTACGACGACTTCGACTATGTAATTGTGCCCGTGACCGTGAGGATTGTTGCACTTGTCGAACACCTCCCGGTTCCGTTCCTCGCTCCAGTCGGGGTTGTGCAGGCGATGGGAGGCGCTGAATTCCTCCCTGCGTGTGACGTACATCATCAGGCAAGATCCCCGATAAGTGAGCGGCGGATATCGCCGGTGATGTCGGCCGTGTGTGAATAGTTGGGGTGCTCGACCACGATCCTGGCCGGTTTCTCCGGGTCCCGGAAATCCTCCACCATTTTGCCGGTCATGTGAAACCGGATGTACTGCACGGCGCTGATCCTGCCGTCTTCGCTCTGGTCCTCGTCGAACGTGGCCTCCACCCGCTCGCCGTCGACTTCCAGGAACACGCAGTTCCTTGTCAGTCCCACCAGCGCGTCGAGGTATTCCCTGATCTTGCCGTACTCCTGGATTTCGATGAGCATGGTGGCGCTGAGTTCGTGTTCCCCGGGAATGAGCTGGTTGTAGGTCTCGATCTCGTGCCGGATGGCGTTCTCGTCCACCATGCGTTCCACGCGCATCATTTCCTGTATCTGGAACCGCACCGTGTCCCGGTTCTCGAACACTAGCGTCATGCGTTCGCCGACGGGCAGGCGGCGGTTCTTTTTCATCTCGACCACGTGTTTCCGGAATTCCGGGCGGATGCGCTCGTACTCCGCGATGTCCACGATATCGTCTCGCGTAATCGGTTCCATGTTGTTCCTTCGTCGCTACTTCAACTTGTACGCGCGGGCGAGAAGCGAAACCGGGTGCTCCGATTTCCGGCCCGTCGCCTGTTCAATATGCATTTGCGCAAACGCGCAATCCGAGACCGTCGTTGCCGCCTCTTTCTTTTCCAGTTTCCTGAAGAGCTTTCTTCCCGCGTGCAGGGAAAGTGAAAAATACTCCTTTTTCATGCTCCATTGCCCGTCGTGCCCGGAGCACTGCTCGATCATCTCCACGCGCGCGCCGGGCAGCTTGTTGAGCACGTCGCGGGACTTGTAGCCGATGTTCTGCACTTTCAAATGGCAGGGCAGATGGTAACTGATCTCACCGAAATCGCCTTCGAAATCCGTGCTCAGCTTGCCCTCGTCGCTAAGTTTCTTGAGATATTCCATGAGGTCATACGTGTGATCGGCTACCTTGCGGGCGGCGTCGCGGTCGCCCGCGAGAAGCGGGTACTCCTGCCGCACCATGAGACTGCAGCTCGGGCTGGGGATGATGACGTCGTACCCGGCTTCGACAAGGGGCAGCAGGTAAGCGAGGTTGGCGTCGGCTTTTTTCGTCGCTCCTTCCAGGTCGCCGATGCCGAAGGATGGCATGCCGCAGCATGACTTGTAGCCCGGCACTACTTCCACGTTGTTGTGATGGAGCACGCGGACGGCGTCCCTGCCGATGTCGGGATTGTTGAAATGCACCAGGCAGGTTGTGT
>JAADGX010000245.1:0-780 GCA_013152135.1 Chlorobiota bacterium | reverse complement strand
CCATGATCGCGCGGCTCAACGCGTTGGAATTGAGCCAGTTCATGAGCCGTGGGAATTTCGACCCGATGGAACCGGCGCGGTCGGGGTCGCTGAGCAGCTTGTCCCGGAACGAAATTCCCTTCTCCCTCACCCGGATGGCCTGGGCGCGCGTGAGCAGGCGCGGAAAATCGAGCAGGTAATCGTGCGGCGGCGTGTACGGGCATTTCGGGTAGCACAGCTTGCACTGGTAACAGAGGTCGGTCACTTCCTCGTAGTCGCGGTCGGTGAGAAAGGCGACCGGGTTGTCGAGCGACTTCACGGCGGTCAGACGGTCGTCTTCTTCCTCGATACGCCGAAAGAGCTTGTTGAAGGAAGGACAGAGGTTGTCGCACAGCCGACAGCCGTTACAGATATCGAAGACGCGGAACATCTCCTTTTTCAGATCTTCCTTGTCCCAGTAAACGGGCTCGGTATGATCAAAAACCATCATGGCGGGTGTTTCCTGGTTCAGCAGTCTGAAGAGTAGCTATTCATCTATGTAAAAAGCAAACGGGCACGGGGACTTTCGGCGTTAGGCCCGGCATGCGGAGGGAAATGGTTATATGGATTCCCGCTTACGCGGGAATGACGTTCAACACTTCCATTGTAATGCGTGCATCTACATTGGATTCCTGCCTTCCCTGGATGGGCTGTTTTGCGACACCGGAGTGATACCCTGATACCCATCGTGTTATGAAACAGGCCGGAATGACAGGAGAAATCGCGGGGCCGCCGAGGCAGCCCCGTCAGTTTCCTCTTATG
>JAADGX010000078.1 GCA_013152135.1 Chlorobiota bacterium | reverse complement strand
GCCCCACCCGCTGTTGAAAATGTCGAGTTTGCCTGACAGGTTTTTCGTAAAGAGGACTCCCGTTCCTTCCGGTATGAGCTGAAGCAGGATGACGATGGATGCCACCGCGCCGAAAAGGTATAAACAGAGTTGGACCACGTCCGTCCAGATAACCGCACGTACACCTCCCATGAAAACGTAGAGCAAGGTCAAGCCGGTCAGAAGCGCGATGGCGACGGGGTACGTTACGTCAGAGCCCATTGAAGCCATGAAAGGTGAACCTTTGAACAACAGGGCGAGGGGAATCGCGGTCGTGTATAAACGCACGCCGTCCGCGAACGTGCGTGTGCCCATGAATACTACCGACGCGGTACGTCGCATGCGCGCCCCGAAGCGTTGCTCGAGAAATTCATACGCGGTGACGATCTTTCCATCGAAATACGCAGGAAGGAAAATCGTGGCCACAACGATGCGGCCGACGATGTAACCGAAAGCGAGTTGGAGGAAGTTCCAGTCGGAGATGTACGCGAGACCGGGAATGGAGATGAACGTAAGCGCGCTGGTTTCCGTGGCCACGATGGCGGCGCATACGGCCCACCACGGCACGGCGCGCGTGCTGAGAAAATAGTCGCGTGAAGATTGTTGCTTTCCACCCGCGCGAATACCGAGCAGCGTTATCCCCAGCAAATATGCCAGGAGAATGAAAATGTCGAGGGAAGTCAGACTCATGCCGCGGAATCAATCTTCCAGGGCATTATAGGCTTCTTCCTGCGAGGAAAAGATGGGGAAGACCGTATCCAGCTTGGCGATTTTCAATACGTTGGTAACAGCCCCGCCGACGTCGATAATGCCGACCTGGCCGTCGTGTTCACGCATCTGTCGTTCGGCCAGCAACAAAGCGCTGATCCCGCTGCTGTCGCAAAATTCAACTTCGGACACGTCAAGGAAAAGGACGGATATCTCGTCGCCGGCCACTCCCAGGAGTTCTGCTTTCAGGGCAGGGGTGTTGTTGGAATCCAGGCGTTTTTCATGGAGAACCATGACTGCGAGGTCGTCGGAGCGTCTGAGATCGTATTTCATACTCTTGCCGCTAGTGTGTGAAGGGATTTGGTTGTGCGATTGTTCCCCGTACAGGGGCGACATTCACCGAAAACACTGATGATATGGAATATCAGGATGGATATTCATAGATGCAATTTCTCGAGAAACGTTTTTTCATCCCAGATTTCAATCCCCAGTTCTTTTGCTCTGGCGAGTTTGGAGCCGGGATCGCTGCCTACGATGACCGCATCCGTCTTTTTACTCACGCTTCCGGCGACTTTGCCTCCCCTGGACTCGATGAGGCGTTTTGCTTCGGGCCGCGTGAAGCGCTCCAGGGTTCCCGTCAGGACGAAGGTCTTTCCCGCGAAAAACGGATCCTCGATTGTCGCTTGTTCATCCTTCTTGGTGCTGAATTGCAGTCCGGCTTCGCGCAGCGCGCGCAGTACCTCGAGATTGCTTCGGTCGGTGAAAAACGTCTGGATGCTCTCCGCGATTCGGGGACCGATGCCGTTGACGGCTTCCAGGTCTTCGCGGCTTGCCTGCATCAGCGCGTCCACGTCGTGAAAGCTCTGGGCGAGGATGCGGGCGACTTCCTCTCCGACGAAACGAATCCAGAGAGCGAAAAGGACCTTTTCGAACGGTCGTTGTTTCGATTCTTCAATCGCTTGGAGGAGATTGTCGACGCTCTTCGTCCCGAATCGTTCCAGCTTGACGAGTTCCTCTTTATGCTCGTGCAGCGTGTAAATATCGGCGACGGTTTGCAGGAAGCGCTTGGAGACGAGCACGTCGACGTTTGCTTCCCCGAGACCCTCGATGTCCATCGCGCCGCGCGATGCGAAGTGCGTGATGCGTCCGCGTACCTGGGCGGGGCAGGCGACGTTTTCACAGTAGTATGCGGCTTCACCCTCCGGTCGTCGCAGCGGGCCGCCGCAGGACGGGCATTGTCCCGAAATGTAATACGGCTTCGTGCCGGGCGGTCTTTTCTCGAGAATGACGGCTGTGACTTTGGGAATGACATCGCCGCCCTTTTCGATGACGACGGTGTCGCCGATGCGGATATCGTGTTCGGATATGTAGTCCTGGTTGTGAAGCGTAGCACGACTGATAGTGGAACCGGCCAGCAACACCGGCTCCAGTTCCGCCACGGGTGTGATGGTGCCGAGCCTTCCCACCTGGAGAGTGATGTCCTTCAATTTGGTCTGCGCCTGTTGTGCGGAGAACTTGAAGGCAATCGCCCACCGCGGGCTTCTCGCGACCGCTCCCAATTGGTTCTGAAATTGCAGATCGTCGACTTTAATAACCACGCCGTCAATATCATAGGGCAGATCGAACCGTTTCGCTTCCCATTCTTCGCAATATTCCAGGACGTCATCGATCGATGGACATAGCCGGTAGTGAGGATTCACGGGGAAACCCGACTCGCGCAGCCAGACCAGCGATTCATGGTGTGACGTAAAGCGCGGGGCGACCGAGTCGAGCGGATGGAAATAGTACGCGAAAAAATCGAGAGGACGTTCCGCCACGATTTTCGGATCCTGGAGTTTCAGCGTGCCGGCGGTGGAATTACGAGGATTGGCAAATCGCTTCTCGCCCGCCAGCAGGCGTTCTTCATTCAGGCGAGCGAAATCTTCCTTGGACATGAACACTTCGCCGCGCACTTCGAACCTGCCCGCTGTCGATCTGCGAATACGGAGGGGAATGCTGCGGATCGTACGTACGTTCGCGGTGACGTCATCACCGGTGGTTCCGTCGCCCCTCGTGGCGCCGCGAACAAGAAGGCTGTTTTCGTAAATGAGTGAAATGGCGACGCCATCGATTTTGAGTTCGGCCGTGTACGAGAAATCATCACGCCCCAGCGCTTCGGACACCCGGCGATGGAATTCGCGTACTTCCTGCGGCGAGTAGGTGTTCGCAAGGCTCAGCATGGGTGTTGGATGTTGGACCTGTGCGAACTCGCGGGTAGGTTCACCTCCAACACGTTGCGAAGGAGAATCGGGAGTTACCAGGCCGGGATATTGTTTTTCGAGCTTGAGAAGCCTCTCCATCAGGAGGTCATATTCCCGGTCGGAGATAACGGGGTCGGCCAGCACGTAATAGCGGTAATCGTGCTCGCGTATTTCCCGACACAGTTTCTCGTGCTCCTTCCTGGCCTCCGGCGGAATATTCGGATATGGCATCAGTTCCCTTTGTCGAGCAGCTCGCGTGTAATTCGATAGTTCTTGATCAGCATACCGCTTTCGCCGAGATTCCCCAGTTCGACGCCGTTAAGAACGAACGTGATCGCGCCTGCGTCGCCAACGGTCACGAGAAACTGGTCCATGGCTTTCCATGCCTTGTGATCGTTTGAGCCCAAGTTGCCACGTTCGCTTCGAACAGAATCCATGAGAATGTTATAGTAAACCGGCGCAGAGGTGAACGCCTCCAGC
>JAADGX010000169.1 GCA_013152135.1 Chlorobiota bacterium | reverse complement strand
TATTTACGTTCGGCAATCACGAGTTCGATTACGGCAGGGAGAACCTGGAGAAGTTGTTTGCGAAAGTCAACTTCTGGGTCGTCTCCGCAGATCTCTGGGATAAAAAGCGCGGCAGGTATTTCGTGAAACCCTTCACCATTATCCGCCGCGGACCAGTGCGGATAGGTGTTATAGGCCTCGCGCCGAAAAACCTTTTTTCCCTCAGCTTGCGGGACAACCTGCGGGGGCTTGAGGTGCTTCCCGTCGAGAAAGTGGTGAGGAAGTTCGTTCGGGTGTTGAGAGAGAATGGTTGCGATATCATCATCGTGCTCTCTCACCTGGGCTACAACGGCGACAAGGCGCTTGCGCGCAAAGTGGAAGGTATCGATGTAATCGTCGGTGGGCATTCGCACACGGCGCTGCAGGCTCCCGTAAAGGTCAACAACACCGTCATTGTCCAGGCGGGGAGCCGTGGAAGGTACCTCGGCGTACTGGATCTGAAAGTCGATCTCGATAACGACCGTTTGGCATCGTCGTCGGGCTTCCTGCTGGAAACGCGGGAAGGTGTCAAGCCGGATTCCCTCATGCAGGCGATCGTTGATTCGCTGGAAGATATAGCCGGCGAGGAACTGAACCAGGTCATAGGAGTTCTTGAAACCGACTGGGTGCGACATTACAAATCCGAAAGCAATATCGGCAACTGGCTGGCTGACGTCACGCGGGATTTCACGGGCGCGGACGTGGCGTTCCAGAACTCTGGCGGGATACGGAAGAACCTGCCAGCGGGAAAAATCACGGCGCGGGACGTGTGGGAAATTGCCCCCTTCGGGAATTACTTCGTAAAGTTCGAGGTTTCAGGTAAACAGCTTCGATCGATGTTGGAATGGCAGGCGGCGGGGAAAGGCGAGTTCTGCCAGGTGAGCGGTCTTCGGTACGTGGTCAAGGGCAGGAAGCTTCTCTCTGCCACGGTTCAGGGCCGTTCCATCGATCCCGATCACGTCTATTCGGTTGCGACCAACAATTACGTCGGCGACCACCTGCACGATATCTTCGGGCTCGATGAATCAAAGATTACAGTGGTTCCTGTCAAACCGAATTACCTCGACCGGGACGTGTTCATTGACTACATTAAGAAGCAGGGAAGAATTCGCAGCGTGGTACAAGGAAGGATTCGAAAGGAAAAGTAACATGCGATTGATTGCATTCATCGGTGTACTTGCGGCGGGTTTCGTGGTGGCCGTCGGCTGCAGCGATTCCGGCATTACCGATCCGGAAGATCTTGTTTTTCCGGATTCAAACGTGAGTTACGCGGAACACGTCCAGCCGCTGTTCAACTTGCGCTGTACGAACTCGGGATGCCACGAGGAACAGACGCGGGCGGGCGACCTGGTACTCACCTCCTACTTCAACCTTACGGCCAGGCCCGGCATCGTGGTGCCGTTCAGCAGCGAGTCCAGCATTCTCGCCCAGAAAATCGACGGGCGCAATCCCCACCGCATCAACACGCCAATCCTGGTGAATGCCAACCAGGTGCAGGGAGTCAAGACCTGGATCGATGAAGGGGCGAAGAACAATTGAGTGCCCCGGTATCTCTGCCATTGTTGTCCGTTGCCGCCCGCAAGCGGATCCGCCGGTTGCATAAGAAGAAATACCGGTTGGAAGACCGGTCCGTGCTCCTGGAGGGCGCCCGGCTCGTTGCCGATGCGCTTGATTCAGTTGTCCCGTTGAAGGAAGCCGTTGTTCTACGGGGGATGGAGGAAAAACACGGTGAGTTGGTTGAAAGATTGACGAAGGCCGGAGTGACGGTCATGGTGGCGGAAGAGCAAGAATTCTCGCGGTTGTCGAACACCATACACAGCCAGGGGATCATCGCGACGACGGTGGAACTGCCTGATCCGGAGATTACAGACCCGGGGAATCTCCTCCTCGGGCTCGATGCTGTAAGCGATCCGGGCAACCTGGGCACGCTCCTGCGTACGGCGGAGTGGTTCGGTGTCCGGCGGGTTTTACTGAGCAAAGGATGTGTAGATCCCTTCAATCCCAAGGTGGTGAGGGCTTCCATGGGTTCGATTTTACGCCTCCAACTCCGTGATCTCGATGAAGCTTCCCTCGTCCCTGATGATTTCGTCGCAGTAGGCGCAACAGCCTCGGGGGGCTCTTCGGTGTACGATCCTCTTCCGGAGCGGATGCTGCTGCTTATGGGTTCGGAGGCAGCCGGTTTCAGCGACCGTCTCGAGACAAAGATCGAATTGAAGGTGACGATCCCGGGATACGGGGGTGCGGAATCGTTGAACGTCGCGGTCGCCGCTGCCATCATTATGGCCGAGCACCGGAGACAACACGGGTCTGAAATCAAAGCGAAATTGGATGAATAACTGTTTCAGGTTACTTGTGCTGCTGTTTTTCCTGCTTGCGACTCAAGCGGGTTTTGCGCAGGACGATGCCTGGCCCGGCAGGCCGCGCTATCCCGAAGGCATGCTGGCCCTGAATGGAGGCGCCGGCCTGTCCAAGTACCTCGGTGAGTTCGTGGACAAGAACGTGGGCACTGCTTTTTACGCTTCCGGCATGTACAACGTATTCCCGGAGTTGGGCGTCGGTTTGCACTTCATGTTCGGAAGGCTGCTCTACGAGCGCAGGGATCGGAAAAACTTCGGAAGCGTGTACCAGTACCAGTTCGGTGACGGACCATCCACGTTGACAACAACCGACTATTCGACGTTAACTATCCGCCTGGCGGTGAATTTCTTCCCCCGGCAGGTATTCAATGCCTACTTCGTCACCGGTGGAGGCGTCACACTGTTCACACCCGAGGACCTGGTCTCGGGGTCGCTGAAAGTCCGACCCAAGGCCGATCAAAACGCCGCGTTCACTTTGCCCGCAGGGCTGGGTGCGGAGTACTACTTCCGGCGCAACCTCTCGTTGAACATCGAGCTGGCCGCGAACGTCACGTTTACCGACGACCTGGATGCCTTCTCTTCGGATAAAATCCGCACTCTCGTCAGTGACCAGGCCGCAGTAACCACCGAGGGCAATGATTTATATGTCACTTTGACCATTGGATTGCGATGGCATGTGTTCGAGGACAATGACCTGGACAATGATCGCCTGAGCAACAGCGAAGAACGCGAGCTTGGGACCAATCCATACGACTTCGATACGGATGGAGATCGTCTGGAAGATTACGATGAAGTAAACGTGTACAAGACCAACCCGCTTCTCGTGGACAGCGACGCGGACGGCATCACGGATTACAAGGAGTTGTTCACCTACCGTATCAATCCGATGGCGACCGACAGCGATGGGGACGGCATCACGGATCCGGAAGAAATTTTCACTTACCAGACCAATCCCATGGAAGCGGACACGGACAATGACGGCCTGATCGACGGCGAAGAACTGGAGATCGGCACGAATCCTGTTAACGCCGACTCCGATCACGATGGTCTCCCGGACGGAGACGAGATCGACGTGTACGGCACTGATCCCCGGCAAGCCGATACCGACGGTGACGGGCTCAAGGACCGGGAAGAACTGGAGCGTGGATCGGATCCGGTCTCGGTTGATACGGACGGGGATGGTTTGAACGATTACGAAGAATGCATGCGCTACCGAACCGACGTTACAAAGCCCGATACGGATGGTGACGGTATCACGGATGGACGGGAAGTGCATTCCACCGGCACGGACCCGTTGAGAAAAGACACGGACGGCGACGGCATCCCGGACAACCTGGATATGTGTCCGACACGTCCCGAGGATTACAACGGGATCACGGACGATGACGGCTGCCCGGATGGCGCTGAATTATCGCAGCCCTCGCGTTTACGCATGACGACAAGGATCGATACCGTGATTCTTCGGGAAGGTTCGATCTTTACCTTGTTCGGTGTGAACTTTGAAACGGACAAGTGGATCATTCGCCCCGAGTCGATTCCCATTCTCGAGGAAAACGCCAAGCTCTTCAAACGATATCCACGCATGATCGTGGAAATTCGCGGTCACACCGATTCAGTGGGCAGCGACGAGTACAACCTGCTTCTCTCCCAGAGACGCGCGGAGGCCGTGCGCCAGTGGCTTATCAGTTACGGCGTGGATTCGTCGCGGATCAGCGCCAGTGGCTATGGGGAAACCGATCCCGTGGCGGACAACGCCACCGAACTGGGGCGAGCGCGGAACCGGCGCATCGAGTTCTACATCGGAAAGCTCAATGAGCAAGAGAAAGAAAATGGACAATCCATTGATTCGACGGGGACCCCGGTTCCGAACATCAAGCGGAGCGAGGAGAGGTTGGAGGAAAAGCAGCAAGCACCTCCCCACGGAGAGTGATAATTGCCGCACATGAAAAGAGTTGAACGTCCTTTACAGCAGTAACTGCTTTGCTGAACGCGCCGCTTGTTACGAGTGCCGCGCGTAAAATATTCCGCTCTTCGACTGCGCTCAGGGCCACGTGTGAAGTCGGAGCGCTTGGAGAGATACGAGAGGATTTCGTATCTTTGAAGTGCACGCGTAGCTCAGTTGGCAGAGCAGCTGACTCTTAATCAGCGGGTCCGGGGTTCGAGTCCCCGCGCGTGTACCAAGAACG
>JAADGX010000222.1 GCA_013152135.1 Chlorobiota bacterium | reverse complement strand
GACGTCGTTGAGCGCCATGCGTTCGCGGGCGAAGTAATCCACCAGGATCCGCCGGGTCAGGTTGGCGCGCTTGCCTCCCAGGGGCAGCGCGATTTCCTCGGCGGCGTTTCCCAGGGCGAGCGTTGTATTGAGTAAGTCGTAGGCGGGCGAGAGTTCCACCTTGCCGTCGCGGGTAATGAGCGAGAAATTTTTCAGGTGCATGTCCTCGTTGCCCACGAGGAAATTGAACAACGTGAGGCGGAAGAGCCTGATCTTGTCGAGCAGGGGAAACGTGCAGTACTCCTCGATGATCTTCACGACTTGTTCCATGCTGGACTGGTATTTCGTGTCCCGTGTTTTTCCCGAGAGCTGGGCGAAATCCTCCACCGGCAGTTTTCCTTTGCGGCCTGTCCGGTCGAAGCGCCGTATGAAGTACGTAAGTGTTCCGTCGCGTGACCAGACCATTCCGTGCAGCGGCGCCTCGATGCCCGCGGCAGCGGCCATTTTCATGGTCAGGTCCTCGTTTTCCGGCACGTGCATGTACAGCAGGCTTTGCGGCTTGAGTATGTATTTTCCTCCCGTGTCCACGACGTCGAACCGGCTCCGGGCGACGTTCAGCACGGCGCTCAGTTTCGGTTGCACGCCCTGGATGGACATCTTCGCCGCCCGGCGGACCGCTTCGACTCGTTGTTCCTCGGCGGTGTAGGGCAGGTCTTCCAGGTAGCGCAGGCGGCGCGACAGCATCCGAAGCCCGTGTTCCGAGTATTTTTGCTCTCCGCAGGGGTCGTACGTTATGGGGCAGCGGTTCATGGCAGCTCCCGCACCGTCACCGCACCCACCATGTCGCCCCCCACGGCCAGCAACTGGCCGAACAGGTCGCTCCGGTCCAGTTTGCGCATCCGCAGGAGTCCTTCAAGCTGCATTCCTTCCGGGAGGAGCCCCTCGAAGAATGGGGGGAACGATTCGAACGTGTATGGTTCCTGGCGCACCGGCATGGTCAGCGACACGGGGTCGCCGTGATACCCCGGCGCGTACCGGAAACGGTAGGGGCCGCCCGGTGAGATTTCTTCCAGGATTCCTGCCGGCACGCCCCGTACCAGGACTTCAGCTTTTCTCATCGTCTCTTTCATGGAATGCCGCCATGAGCGGACTGTTCAATTCAATACGGATGTTCAGCGCGGCGAGGATCTTCATGAGCGTATCCAGGCGCACAGATTCTTTTCCATTCTCGATGTCGAAAACGACGGTTTTCCCCACACCGGCAAGTCGCGCAAGTTGAACCTGTGTCAAGCCTGCCTTCTTGCGATGGAAACGAATGATACGCCCTATGTCCTCTGTTGTCAACATAATATTACCGTTACAACAGTAAAATACGCTTGTCAATTTTTAGATGCAAGAAGAAAATCACATTATCGCATGTAATTACTGCTAAAGCGGTAATATCGTGCGAAATAACAATGAATCGACGGGCAGGATCATTTGTCGCGTTGTTATTACTGCTAAGGCGGCAAAAACGGGATGCTAAATGTTGAATTCTAAATGCTGAATGAATTGGCGAATTTTCGAATTACCGAATTCGGTCTCGGATGGAAAGATACATTACAGCCCACGGATTCATCTGCGGAAGATATTCCGCAGGTCGAGGTGAGAGGTTGATCTCAGGCCGAGATGAGAGGTTAGAGGTAATAGGATTGTCATGAGAGGGATGTGCTTTAATTATTGCAAAAATGTTCAAGAAAGAAAAAAGACAGCCCACGGATTCATCCGTGGGGAAGATGTCCACCAAGGCCAATATGTTAACCGTTTCAACGGTTTCCTGTACGGATTTCATTAACCGCAACCTGTCCGCCGGAGCTGTAGCGTAGGCGGAAGAACGCAAAGAAGGCACTAAGATCACAAAGAAAAGCGTTCTAACGTTCCAACAGACCTGCCTTCCAAAATAATCAAAAATCAAAAATCCAAAATCCAAAATCGCGGATTCCCCTTGTCTCCCGGTCTCCTTGTCCCCTTGTCCGCATCTTCGGTCTTCCGTCCCCGGTCTTCGGTCATTTTTAACCGCAACCTGTCCGCCGGAGCGTTAGCGTAGGCGGAAGGACGCAAAGGAGGTGCAATCCTAACACCCAATACCTAATACCTGATACCAAAACGTTGATCGATTGCGACAGCGATTGCGATCCCGACAACGATTTTTCGAAGAACGGATCCGCAATCCGAAATTCAACCTCATGGCTTCGGCATTCTGATGCTATCGTCCGAAGTTATAGGTAAATCCAAGCCACGGAATGAATGGAAGGCCCTCGTTTGCATGGCGCATAAGCTCCGCTGTCGTTATCAAGCCAAGGTCTCCAGCAATATCCTTTCCAAACAACCTGATGCCGAGACTGACGAAAGTGGAAACATCCTCATAGACGAATATCCAGTTTTCAGTTATGATTTTTACACTGTTGGATACGCGAATCTCTCCGCCCGCGACGATAATAGGCGTACTCGACCAACCGTTCTCAGCGTCGAATCCCCACCCGAATCCCACAGTAACTGCGTCGTTATTATTTCCAACCGTTCCCGCGCCATAGAGAATCCCGCCGCCGAACTCGCCGGGGATCGATATGTAGAGAACACCCGTGGCGGCTTGAAACACGCCTTCCGTGAGAATTCCGAATTTCAGGTTGCCGTACAGCAGTTGTGATTCAGCGCCCGGCATCAGGGTAAATCCTCCCGACAAAGATACCCGATCGGTTAACCCATAAGTGACCATAGGGAAATAGATCTGGATTACCGAAAAGTATCCTTCGCCCGCTCGGAGAGATCTGCCGGTCGTTGTGAAAAACAAGCGCGTTCGATTCGGATCAAATCGGTACCCGTATTTATCGACCTGGATTTCGCGTATCTCTCGTATCATCTTTCGCGGGGCGCTCATTGTCGCGCCGCTGGACATGCTGATGGTAACGGTATCAGGTTGTTCGGCGGTAATCCAGCCCTTGACTGTAGAGCCGTCCACGAATACGATCTCAACAAACGGCAGACCTGTCTTCGATGTATTATTGATTTCGATGATGGAAGTGATCACATCCCTGGCAATGATTCTATGTTCTCCTGACGGAAGCCGCAGCTTAACCACGTTCTCATCTTGTTTTTCCAGGACTCCTTCAATCGTGTTCTGGTCGGTCAGCACGATCAAGACCCTGGTACTGTCGCCGGGAGTGTTTTGGCCATACAGTGAGGTCATCCCCCCGGTCGCCTGGAACATCAACAGCAGTATTACAATGAATTTCGTTCGCATGGCCATTCCCCACATGATAGAATGCATGGTAAGATTGCGGTTCGAAATACTTTTTTACGTTGTGATGACAATCTCCTCAACCTCGTTTGGAAGGCTGGAGATCATTAAATGCATTATAACAGAATCCTATCGCATAGTAATAAAAACCTGTGGTGAGGTCAAGTGGATTGGCGAATTACGAGATGAGCGGATCAGGTATATGAACAAGTAAAAAGCGCTTGACGTCC
>JAADGX010000136.1 GCA_013152135.1 Chlorobiota bacterium | reverse complement strand
CGGTGTTATGCGCCGGTGCGCGGTCAAGAGAAAAGTACATCCTCCGCGTCAATAATGAAACGCCGGGGAGGGCGCTCGTGCGGCGGGGCCCGGTCCGGCCAGCGCGTGCGCGGGCAGCAGGTGTCGTTTGCGCTTCGCCGACTTGACGGATTGCTCCGGGTAAAGCATGTCGAACAAGGCGTCCGCGGCGTCCCGGTCCAGATCGGCCAGTAATTTGTATTCCTTCAGTGCGCGTTCCCGCAGTCCGAGAGTCGTCAGTAAGCGGCCCATTTTCAGGCGCGCCTGGACGTGGTGGGGATGGATCCGGAGCACGTGCTCAAATGCGTCGATCGCATCGGGCAGGCGGCGCAAGCGAACCAGCGCGAGGCCCAGGCGATAGTATGCCCCGGAAAAATCCGGCCGGATTCTCGTTGCAGCGCGGTAGGTTTGGACCGCTTCATGGATGCGTCCGAGCTGTTCCAACGCGGATCCAAGGAGAAGATGAATTCGCGTGTTGTCCGGTTTCAGTGCCAATGTACGCCCGAAAGCGTCCCGCGCCCGATCGAATTGCCGCATTGCCAGGTACGCCCGCCCGAGAGCGACAAAGGCGTCCACGTAGTCCGGTCGAAGGGAGATGACTTTTCGAAACATGGTCGCGGCGTCATCCGGATTCCCGGTTCGGAAGAGAATCATCCCCTTGTTGTAATATGCCTGGACGCATTCCGGCTGGAACGCAATCACCTCGTTACAAACGTCCAGGGCCTTGGAAGACTGTCCCAGTTTGAACCAGGCACAACTCAGGTTGATATACGCGGGCGCGTAATACGGCGAGAGACGGATCGCACGGGCAAAAGCCTTGACCGCCTCACGAAGCAATCCCGCTCCCGTGTAAGCGAAACCGAGGTTGTTGAACACCTGGTGATCGTTCGGAGAAACATCGGAGGCTCGTTTCAGTGTGGATATCGCCGCGTCGAAATCCTCCAGCCGGATATGAGCCCAGCCGAGATTGAACAGCGCAACGCCGTTGTCGGGGTACAGGTCGAGCACCTTGGTGAAAAGATCCACCGCTTCCCGGTACTCACCCCGCTGGCACATGATCACGCCAAGTCCCACGTGGGCCGTAACGTGGCAGGGGTCGAGCCGTATGGCTTCTCGCAGTTCGCGTTCCGCCTGGTCGTAGTCGCCGGCATTGTAGCAGGCGATACCGAGAGCCGATCGGGCAACGGAATGCGCGGGCGCGAGTTCCACCGCGGTTCGAAGCACCCGTATGGCTTCCTTCAGGCGCCCGCTTTTTTCCAGCTCCTGGCCAAGGTGAAGCACGGCGTTTGGATCGGAGGGGTTGGAACGAACGGCACGGCGGTAGGCTTCCAGACCCTGGTCCTCGAGCCCGGAATTGACGAGAATCTTTCCCAGCTCGACGAAGGCGGTGGAAAACGTGGGATCCGCTTTGACGGCCTGCCGGTAAGCAGAAATCGCGGCATCCAGCATATTGTCTCGCGCGTACTCCCGTCCCAGTTCAAGGTACCACTGCGCGAAATCACGCCCCCGCTTTTGTTCCTGAAGCCTGTCGGATGTCAACATGTCCAAGGATGATTTATACGTGAGAACTTATTACGATACCCGTGCAATGGGCATACACCGGTTCGCCCTGAGAAACTATGGATTTGATACTTGTAATCAAATACGGAACCGGGATCATTATGCCCGTCCTGCGGGAATTGAAAATAGTTCAACATGGGAGGGGATGTGGTATCTATCCATTCCCAGGGTTTTTCTTATATTGTACCGGACGTAAGCGACGAGGGCTCATCATGACAAAACGCTCCCAGAGAAGCATTATCAGCTACGCGCCGGTCGCGTTGGATGGGGCGAAGTGCGAATTTCCCGGCGGGATTCCGATCGATCATCGGGGGCCCGCCGTTTCGGTATCCATGACTATGCGAGGGGATTGATCGAGATGTCATCTGGAAATAAACAGATCATGGAAGACCGGATTTACAATGCCGAATTTTTCCGGACGCTGGTCGAGTCGGTTGACGATATCGTGTACGTGGTTGACCATCGCGGCCACTTCGTGTATTTAAATCCCAAGGGCAAGGAACTCACCGGCTATTCGCTGGAAGACCTTCGCAATCTGCATTACTTGAATATAATCGCGGATTTCTATCGCGACGTGGCGCGGGGATTCTACCGCCACCAGGTGCTGAACGGCGTTGACCGTACCTATTACGAGCTTCCCATCCAGTGTAAAAACGGAAAAATTATCTGGGTCGGTCAAAACGTTCACATGGTCAATCGTGACAACGCCAAGACGTTCTGGTTTTGCATCGCCCGCGATATCACCGAGCAAAAATCCGTCGAAAAACAGTTAAGCGAAAGCGAAGAACGATTCCGGAAAACCTTCGAGCAGGCTCCCATCGGCATGATTATTCTCGCTCCGAACGGAAGCATCATGCAGTCGAACAAGGCATTCCAGACCCTGCTCGAATATTCGGAGGAGGAGCTCCGGGAGTTGACCTACACGCAAATCACCTATCCCGAAGACGTCGATCAAAGCCGGTTGATATACCGGGAAATCGCGGAGGAGAAGAGAAGCGCGGTCCAGATGGAGAAGCGATACGTGACAAAGAAAGGGAATGTCATCTGGGGACGTGCATCGGTTTCACCCGTTTTCGATACGCAGAACGAGCTCTCGTACTGCATCGTCATGATCGAGGACATCAGCGAGCACAAGAAACGCGAAACGGTTATTCGCAAGATGACCAGGGCGGTGGAAAATGCCGCCGACATGGTAGTCTTGACCGATGAGAACGGTCACATTGAATACACCAATAGCGCGTTCGAGCAGGTGACCGGTTACACGCGGGCCGAGGTCATGGGAAAGCCGTTCATGTTTTTGCGCTCCCGGGAAGAGGACCCCGACATCGTGAACAGGATGTGGGAGACGGTCAGACACGGGGAAGTCTGGCAGGGCCTGGTCATGAGCCGAAAGAAGAACGGGGAACTCTTTTACGAGGAGCAAACGGTCAGTCCTATTCTTGATACGCAGGGGAAGGTAACCAGCCTGGTGGCCGTAAAACGGGACGTCACGAGACGCATTCAACTCGAGCGCGAACGTACTGTCTCGCGTATCCTGTTGGAGCGGATTATCCACGAACTGCCGTCGGGTATCTTTATTTTCGATACCGCCGAGTTTAAGCTGAAGACCTGGAACAAGGAGGCGGAGGAAATCCTGGGAGTGAATCCGGGAGAACGGATGAAATCTTTCTCGTCGAAGGCGGGTTTCGCCAAGTTATTTGATCTTCACGACCTCGAAGGGAATTGGTATCCCGAAGAAGAAATCCCCTTGTATGCGGCCGTGAAGGAGGGGGTACCAGCGGGGAAGGATGATATCGTCGTGTACCACCCGGACGGCGAAAAGGTCTTCATCAGCGCGCAGGCAATTCCGCTGCACGTGGATGCTGAAGGACAGACAATTGATATGGTGTTGTTGATCTTCCAGAACGAAACCGAGAAACGCAAGGCCCGCCTGGCGTTGGAAGAGAGCGCGAAACGGCAAGAGGCGATCCTGGCTTCGGTTGCCCAGGGTGTGAACCACGTGATTGGTCGCATCTTCCAGTTCGTCAATCCCGCCTTGTGCGAGATGTTCGGTTACAAACCGGAAGAACTCATCGGGCGGACAACCGAGTGCCTGTACCGATCGAAGGAAGAATACGAAGCCATCGGCAAGGAAGTCGTAGAGCAGATTGAAAAGACCGGCAAGTTCTTCAAGTCCATCCTGGCCCGGCGCAAAGACGGCAGTACGTTCGAATGTGAAATCAGCGGACGCGCCATCGATCTCAATGATTTCTCGAAAGGATTCGTAGGCGTGTGGCAGGACGTTACGGAGCGGAACAGATACCAGCGGAGGTTGCAGCAGCTCAACACGTTGTTGAACGGTGTCCTTGACGCCTCGGACCGTTTCGCAATTATCACGACCGATCTGACTGGGAACATCACGTTGTTCAACCGCGGCGCTACTCGAATGTTGCAGTGGAAAGAGGACGAGATCCTCAACATTCATACGCCCGGTGTCTTTTTCGCCCCGGGGCGCTTCCAGTTGGAGCAGGATGAAAAAACGAAGATGACCGGAGAAGACGCGTTTCATTACTGCCTTCAGGAACTCAAAGAGCATGGCCTGCACGAGTTGCGGGGGTGGTTCGTACGCAAAGATGGCAGCACGGTGCCGGTCCACCTGGTATTGAACAACCTGCTGGACGACAAGGGCAGTACCGTCGGTTATTTGTTGATTGCGCGTGACATAAGGGAAGAACTCCAGGCACAGGAGAAGATCAAAACCTACGTGGCGGAATTGCAGAAGTCCGAGGAGAGTCTGCGGAAACTCAACGCCCAAAAAGACAAGTTCCTGTCCATCGTGTCCCACGACTTGCGTTCGCCATTCAACAGCATTCTGGGATTCTGCGACCTTCTCCTCGATGAATCCGTGTCTTTTGACGAGAAAGAACAGCGGCAGTACTTGCAAATCATAGCGAATTCGGCTCGCCAGCAGTTGGAGTTGGTGAACAATCTCCTGGACTGGTCCCGCCTCGAGACGGGAAGGCTTCGCTACAATCCCAAGAAACACAACCTGGCCGCGCTGGTGCGCCGCAGTTTCGACAATCTTTCCGGAAACGCCCGCAGGAAAGGTATCACGTTGAAGTATACCGGTCCCGAGATCATCAATATCCGCGCGGACGATGTTTTGGTTATCCAGCTACTGACCAATCTCATCGGAAATGCGCTGAAGTTTTCGGAAAGCGGCGGCGAGGTCGAGGTGTCGGCCCGCCCGCTCGATAATGACATGGTGGAAACCTCCGTCCGCGATACGGGAGTCGGCATTGCCGAGGAAGACCTGGAAAAACTGTTTCGGATTGACGCCAAGTTCACGAGTGAAGGAACGGAAGGAGAAAAGGGCTCCGGGTTGGGCCTGGCGTTATGTAAAGAAATCACGGAAATACACGGCGGTTCGATTCGCGCAGAAAGCAAGAAAGGCGAAGGATCGACGTTCACGTTTACGTTGCCGGGGGCAGTCCTCAGGTCGGTTCTCCTGGTTGAAGACGTTCGCTCCGAGCAGCTCCTTTACCGCCGCCTTCTCTCCCAACTTGTCCCCTACGCCTCCGTTCATATTGCGCAGAACGGAGCCGAGGCCATCGAGATCATGAAGCAGCATACTCCCGACCTGGTTATCACGGACTACGATATGCCGCTCATGAACGGTGAAGAACTTATTCGCACGCTGAAAAGCGATGAGAAAACAAAGCGCATACCCGTGGTGGTTGTCACCGGGGTCGATTCGATGGCGAATTCCAGTCGGCTGGTCGAAGCGGGTGCGGACATGGTGGTCAGGAAACCGGTGACCCAGGCGACGTTTCACCAGATTCTCGATTCATTTGAATGAGCCGGAACCGAACCGTGAAGCATGACGAAAGCCCCGTTTTCGCGGACGTACCTCCGCTCACACAGAAAGCGCAGCACAACGCTCTGCCGGGAAAAGGAAGTACCCAAGAGTAGTTGTCTTACTTGGGAAGTTGGGTTTTCGGCCGTGCAAAAATCCAGGCCGCGATTATCGCCATGACGACGACGGAGAGTAAAAGCCAGTACATAATGAGGTTATCCCTGTTGTTTTGAAATATATTGCTTGGTAAAAGCAGATTTCAAATAAGAATCGTCTGGTCTTTTATTTCCAAGAGCATTTCTCCCGCCTATCCGGACAGTAATGCGGGACGTTGCGTCTTGTATGTGGTACGGAAAATGGTACGTAATCCTTCTCGCGCATATTATCGGAAATTTTTTCGCAATTGTCAACCATTGTTCATGTTTTTTTATATTTCGGTTCGAAAGGCGCAAAACGACCGGCAGCGACCGGAAGAATAAGAATCGCTTCGCTCTACCATCCGCAGGCGCAGAGTTTGATAATCGAAAATGTCGTAACGGCGGTTGAGAAGATCGATGCTATATCTGTCGCAACCGAAACGGGTAGAGATCCTAGCCGGGGAAGCCCGTGGATCCCGGGCCGAAGTATATTTGCTTGACCGGACAGAGGAGGGTTGGGGGCACCGTCGGTGTCTCGGCCTGCTCTTTGGTCACGTTGAAGCACGACATCGCGATGTCGGAAGAGAGTATTTTTGGAATTGACAGCGCGCCCGTATTCCCGGTAATGGGAATGTGGGCCACTAATATTCTCATTTATAAGAACACCGTCTCCCTGAGTACTGGAAACGAAGATGAACAACTATTCGGTCCTTCGCTCTAAAGACCAGGAAAACAACTCTTAAATCGGATCACCAATTTTGTGGTACCATAATTGCTTAACAGCGATCAGGTACTGCTGCTCGTTATTAATAATAATAAGGTTTGTATATGAAGAGAAATTCAACCTTGATTCTCTTATTCGCGGGGTTCGTTCTGGTTATCGGTATAGTCTTGGCAGCAATACTGAACGACGAACAACCGATACGCTACAACCACGAGAAACACATCCAGGATGCGGATCTGGAATGTGTCGATTGCCACCGCAACGTGGAGACCGGTGAGCGGGCATCCATTCCGAACATCGAAACATGCAGCGAATGCCATGATGATACGGAAGACGAGAACGAAGAAATCAGAAAAGTGGCGACCTACGTTGATGAAGGGAAACGCATTCCGTGGAAACAGGTCAACGTTGTTCCCGATTACGCGTTCTTTTCTCATCGCAGGCACGTCTTCCTGGGGAAAATCAAATGCGAAACCTGTCATGGCAACGTCGCCTCGATGGTTACGCCGTTTTCCGAACCGTACCGGGAAATCACGATGGATTGGTGTCTTGATTGCCACCAGGATCGCCAGGTCTCCTCGGACTGCTACGCTTGCCACCGTTGATGGCGCTTTTTCACGATATTCACGATAATCCAGGAAGCTATTCATGGAACTGACTCGACGTGATTTCCTGAAGTTGCTCGGGGTAACTTCGGCGGCCACCGCGGCCGGGGCTCTGGGCGCTAGTACGATCTATTCGGTGCCTGATCACATCTTCAACCGACTGGTTACCGGGCCCAGGATAGAAACGTGGAAGGCAAGTGTTTGCACCATGTGCCCTGGCGGATGCGGCGTTAAAGTCCGCCTCATCGATTCCATCCCGGTCCGCGTCGTGGGAAATCCGCTTTATCCCGTAAACAAGGGGGCGGTCTGCCCGATGGCGGAAGCAGGTGTCGAAGAGTTGTTCCATCCCGAGCGCATCAAAACCCCCTTGAAACGGGCGGGAAATCGGGGGGAAAACAAGTGGGAAAAAATCTCGTGGGAGGAAGCGCTCAAGGTACTGGCTTCGCGGCTCGAAACGCTTACCGCGAAAAAGGCGGGCGGACAATTCGTCCTGGTCACGCGGGACGACCATACCACGGAGCTGGATTTTGTCAAGAGTTTCATGGAATTGATTGGAAGCCGCAACCTGATCGTTGAAAACCAACTTGAATTTGGCGTGCTGCCGGTTTTCCTGTCACAAGGGCTTTGGGATGCGCCCGCTTTCGATCTCGCCAACGCGGATTACATCCTTAATTTCGGCGCCAACGTCCTGGATGACGGCCCGTCGCCCATCCATTACAACCAGCTTTATGCGCATCATCGCAGTCGGAGCCCCGGCCACCGGCCGCGGATCGTCCACGTCGATTCGTTCATGTCGAGGACGGCCGCCAAATCGTCCGAATGGGTACCCATCAATCCGGGTACGATGGCTGCATTTGCGCTCGGGTTGGCGCACGTCATTATCCGGGATGGAACGTACAACAAGCAGTTCATAGAGAAGCATGCCTTCGGCTTTTCGCGATGGAAAGACGAAGACGGGACGTGGCACGATGGATTCAAAAGCGTAGCGCTGGGCAAATATTACCCGGAGAAAGTCGAGGAAATGACCGGCGTGTCCGCGCAAAAAGTCGTGCAGCTCGCGCGGGATTTCGCCGCTTCAAAAACCGCGATCGCCATGTCCGGCGGCCAGGCGGCGAAAAGCACGAACGGCGTCTATACGCAATGGGCAGTGTATTGCCTGAACGCCTTGAAAGGAAACCTCGAACAACCGGGGGGAGTTCTCTTCCCGAAAATGATGGTCGCACAGGAGCGTGAGGGAAATGATCTGGCCGGTCTCGCGGGAGGCGCGAAAGAATCCTGGTTCGACAATCCTCTACACGCGCGTGCTCTCTCCGATCTCGTATCCGCGTTGAAGAGCAAGTCGCCGTTCGAAGTCGACACGCTGGTCTTTCATCGCTCGAATCCGGTGTTCGATTCTCCCTACAAGAAAGAACTCTCGACGTTGTTGAGCCGGGCGCCGTTTATTGTTTCGACGTCCTCATTCTTCAACGACACGACCGTTTACGCCGACCTGATCTTGCCGGAACCGGTGTGGATGGAGAAGTGGGATCTCAGCCGGAGAGTGCCGGGACTTGAATTCCTCCATCTGGGCGTTCAGCAGCCGATGATGGAACCGCTGTACGATACACGGCAATTCGGAGACGTCCTGATCCAGGTCGCCGAATCGGCCGGGCTGGAGGCCACGGTACCGCGGGTGAATGCGTACAAAGACTACATCGCCGGATACGCGCGTGACATATACCTCTCCGGGGAAGGCGCCATCATCTCGAAGAGTGCGGAGGTTTCGTGGATAGAGTTTTTAAAGAAAAGAGGCTGGCAGCCGTATGAATACTCCACATTTGAAGAATTCTGGAAGCTCCTTCTCGATAAAGGCGGCTGGTGGGATCCGTTCTATCCCGATCCTGATCCTCGCCGAATCTTTAAAACGGTCTCCGGGAAATTCGAGTTCTTTTCTCAAACCCTGGCGACCGCCGGCGAGGCAATCGAAAAGAACCTGACCGGCGCGGGAGACGAGCGCTTCCTCCCTCACTTTGACGAGCCGCGGTTCGATCTTCCCGACAAGCGTTTTCCCTACAACTTCATGGTGTACCAGATCATCTCGAACCAGATGGGCCGCGGAGCCCACCTGCGGTTGCTCCAGGAGATGGGTGGACTCATCTCGCGAGAATACTGGCGATCATGGATTGAAGTGAATCCCACGACCGCCGCTTTCCTGGATATAGCCGAAGGTGATGCTGTCAAAGTCACATCCGCTCACGGATACGTTATCGCCAAGGCGAAACTGATCCCGGCCATGAAGCCGGATTTGATCCTCATGCCCTTTGGAATGGGGCAGGTATTCTCGAACGGGAAATCGGGGAAACCGGGCGCGAATCCTCTCGAGATATTTGCAGCCGACATGGATCACATCAGCAAAATACCCTCGTGGATTTCCACGAAGGTGCGGCTGGACAAAGTGGATTCTAACGATGTATCGTAATTAATCTGGAGACTCGTAAATGCCCAGATGGGGAATGGTGATCGATCTCAATACATGTACCGGCTGCGGTGAGTGTGCAGCGGCGTGTAAAATTGAAAACAACGTGGCCATAGTCGGCCCGGAAGAATCGGACATGGGAAGAACCATGCTTTGGATGGATATGCTGACGGAGTACGAAGGCGAATATCCGAACGTGAAAGTCCGGTACATTCCCCGGCCCTGCCTGCACTGCGACGAGCCGCCGTGCACGAGAGTATGCCCGGTGCGAGCCACCTACCTGAATGACGAAGGAATTGTCGCCCAAATTTTCCCTCAATGTATCGGCTGCCGATACTGTATGGCCGCCTGCCCGTATACAGTGAAGTCGTTTAATTGGTATCGTCCCGAGTGGCCTGATACAATGGAATCGGCGCTCAATCCCGACGTGTCCGCGCGTCCCGCGGGCATCGTGGAAAAATGTACATTCTGTATCCACCGTTTGCAGATAGCAAAAGAAGAGGCTGCCGTCGAAAACCGCGACCTTCGCGAGGGGGATTACATCCCGGCCTGCGCGGAATCGTGTCCCACGAAAGCGATTTCATTCGGCGATCTTGATGATCCCGATACCGAGGTCAGCCGCCTCCGTCGGACCGCGCGCGCCTTCCGCTTGTTGGAAGAACTTGGCACGGAGCCGAAGGTGTATTATCTGTACGAAGTAGAATGAGGTTCCCATGAACGGAAATGAAATCGCCGCGAAGGATGACGCATTATTTCGCTCCATCGAGTACACGGGGAAAAATTTCTATTATGCCGTTGGCATCTTTGTAACGGTGATCGCGTTCGCCGCGTTTCTCTACCTTGGCCAGATCATCTCCGGTCTCGGCGTTACCGGTATGGCGCAACCCGTTTCGTGGGGATTTTACATCGTCAATTTCGTGTTTTTCATCGGGATCAGCCATGCCGGAACCCTGATCTCGGCGATCCTGCGTCTTTCCAAGGCTGAATGGCGGAGACCGATCACACGCATGGCCGAAGTCATCACCGCCATCGTTCTGGCCATCGGCGGCCTGCACCCGATTCTCGACCTCGGCCAGCCGGGGCGCATCTGGCATCTTGCAACCAGTGGCCGGTTGCAGTCGCCGTTGCTTTGGGACGTGACGAGCATCACCGCGTATTTCGCGGCCAGCACGGTGTACCTTTTCCTTCCCCTGATTCCGGATATTGCCATTCTGCGGGACCGGGGAACAAAACCGCGGTGGTTGTACCAGTTCCTTTCCTGGGGATGGCAGGGAACGCCAAAGCAACATAAAGTGCTGAATCGTACGATAAACATTCTCATGATTGGCGTTATCCCCATCGCGGTGTCCGTTCATACGGTCATATCCTATATCTTCGCCATGACGGTGCAGCCCGGATGGCACAGCACGATCTTCGGGCCCTACTTCGTTGTGGGAGCGATCTTTTCCGGTATCGCGGCTCTTCTTATCGTCATGATCGTTTTCCGCAAGGTGTACCACCTGGAGAACTATTTGAAGGAGATACATTTTTCCTACCTCTCCATCTTGCTGTTAATCATGTCGTTGCTCTGGTTCTACTTTACGTTCTGCGAATACCTGACGACACACTACGGAAACGAACCGGACGAGATGCGCGTGTTCTTCTACAAGTTCTCCGGCGATTTCGCCCCGTATTTCTGGGCGATGATATTATGCAATTTCATCATACCGGTCGCTATTCTCAGCAACAAGAAGACGAGGAAGATCAAGGGAATACTCTTCGCCTCGTTCACGGTGCTCATAGGAATGTGGTTGGAACGACTGATCATCGTTGTTCCCTCGTTGGCAAATCCCCGCCTGGGATACCCCACCGGTATTTACATTCCCTCCATTACGGAATGGGCGCTCTTTGCCGGGGGCATCGCCGTGTTCATGCTGGGATTTCTGCTGTTTGCCAAGTTCTTTCCTCTCATCTCCGTGTGGGAAATCCAGGAGGGGAGGGCTTCCAGCATCAAGGAGGTTGCCCACCGGCTGCGGTCGTACCTCCCGGACGAACTGGAAGAAGATGAAATCAAGAAAGCATTGCACTGACACGACACAGGAGCGTAGCATGAGTCCGAAAACGATCAAGTTCCTTCAGTACGCTTCAATCGCGTGGATATGGATATTCGTCCTCAGCGTGGATGTGTGGATCATCAGCTTGTTGATCGTCGCGAGAAGGTTGCACGACGCGATTAACGCGTCGGTGGGTATCGGCATCATTGCGATTCCGTTGTTCCTGCTGATCGCCACTGCGCTGACGTACGTATTTTTCGGGCTGCAAAAACATCGTGAGGTTGATGAAACACGGGGCGGGAACCCCTGATGACAGCGGGGAACGGGAACGAACATCGCGTGGGTCGCGCGGGTGTTCAATGCACGGTTGTCAATTCAAGCTATTGGAGTTTTCGATGAGGAGCAGAAAAGATCGACAGGACAGGAGCCTATTGCCGGCTCGGTGGCACGGTGTTTCGGCGGGCTCTTCTTTTTGCCGCGGAAAACTGTGCGCGCTTCTCGCAGTGCTGCTCATCGCATGCACGACGGCTGTCGGACAGGATCTCATGATACCCGAGAACCCGTTGAACGGGCGGTTCGTTTTCGAACAGAAGGGGTGCATCAGTTGCCACGCCATCGAGGGGCAGGGGGGCAAGATCGGACCGGACTTGGGCAAGAAGCGTTTCTACGGGACGTTCCTCGATCTGGCCGCTATCATGTGGAATCACTCGCCGGTGATGCTGCGCCGGATGCGCGAACTGGATCTCCCCTTTCCCGAATTCGACCAGAAGGAGATCATGGAACTCATCGCGTTTCTCTACTATTTGCGGTACCTGGATGAGCCGGGAGACTTGTATCGAGGGAAAATACTCGTGAAAGAAAAGGGTTGTCTGAATTGTCATTCCGTGGGTGGAAAAGGGAAGAAGGTGGGTCCCGCGTTTGACAAGTTGAAGAAGTTCGTCTCTCCGCTTTACATGGCCCAGGCCCTTTGGAACCACGGTCCGGGGATGGAAAAAGAACTGGCGAAACGGGGTTTGCGACGACCGACGTTTTCGGGCAAGGAAATTGTGGATTTGAGCGCCTACCTGCGTTCGGCCAGCAAGGGAAAGAACCGCGATAAAGTGTACATGTCGCCGGGCAACCCGCGCGACGGTCGGGTGGTGTTTGAGAAAAAAGGGTGTGAGAAATGTCACGCGGTAGATGGTGATGAATCAAAACCGGGGCCGAACCTGAGGAAGCTCGAATGGAACTACAGCGTTACAGAAATAGCCGGATTGATGTGGAACCATGGATCGGTCATGCGCCAAATGATGCGGGAATACAATATCGCGTGGCCGAGGCTCGAAGGCAAGGAAATGGCGGACCTGATAGCGTACCTTTATTTTCTGAAATTCGCGGACGAACCGGGGAACGCCGGCTCCGGGAAGAAAATATTTACCGCCAAGGGGTGTGCGCAGTGCCACGGGCCCGAGGGCCGAGGTGGCGAAATTGGACCGGACCTCCGGAAAGCGCACGCAGTTTCCTCCTCCGTCAACCTCGCCCGGATCATGTGGAATCATGCCCCCATCATGGAAGAGTTGATTACAGAGAAAGCAATGAAATGGCCGGAATTGACCGGACAGGAAATGCGGGATCTGTATGCGTTCCTGCAGACGATAAAGAAGTAGAACCAGGGGAATTTCCGGAAGCAATCTCTCGTCCTATGAAGGCGAACGATAGCGCCCGACAGAGCGATGATCGAATGTTCGGGCATTGCACGCGACGCGGGGCAAGTAGGCGGTATCATCAACGTGATGCATAACACGGGGTATTGAAGGAGACGTGTCGTGGGAGAGCGGTGTTTCAGTATTTGATAATAGCCGGATCATGATACATGGTTGACCTGCTGCAACAAACGAGGCTTTTTCGCGAGTGCACTCGCCACGAGCTGGAGGACATCGCGCGATATTGCCAAGAAGTTCGGTACCGCGAGGGGCAGCGGATTTTTGAAGCCGAACAGCCTGCGGAAAACATCTTCATCGTGAAAAGCGGGATTATCGATCTTACAATGAAAGTTGTTCATTACACGGTTTCACAGGATTTCACGATCGACCGGAAATCTCCCGGCGATATGTTCGGTTGGTCCGCGTTGACCGAACCCTATCATTACACCTTGTCCGCTGTTTCAATGATTGATTCCGAGGTGTTGAAGATCAACCGCATTATTATCAAGCGGTTGTGCGAACAGAACATTTTTTTCGGATACATGCTGATGAAGAATATTGCGACGATTATCGGGGAGCGATTCGCGTTGGCAAGGCGGATGTTGACGGAAATCATACAGCAGGATCTCTCTGAAAAAGAGTTGTGAACCGCATGATCATTCGTCCGGACGGGCCCTTGCCCCGAGGGGAAAAGGCCATACGGAGCAAGGAGGAACCGGCATCCATCGGGAAGCGCCGGATTGTTATCGGAACATCAGTATTGAACGATCTTTTTTACAAAAATAGAAGAGGTCCCCATGACGGCTGAAAAATATCATCACACGTATTTCTTGCTCACACTGTTTATCGGTATTACATGGATGTTTTTCCAGGGCGCTTCCGCCGTGGCCCAGGGGGACTATTGCCAGGAATCCCCCTGGAAAGGGAAGAAGGTCTTCAAGGAAAAAGGGTGCATACAATGCCACGCCGTATACGGGCGGGGAGGCGACATCGGTCCGGATCTCGGGAAGAAGAAATTCTATGGTACCTATATGCAGTTGGCTTCGTTGATGTGGAATCACCTTCCGCGAATGTTCACGGTGATGGAAAACCGCAAGCGGCCGTTTCCGAAACTGACCGAAAAGGACATGAACAAGCTCCTCGCATACCTTGCTTTCATACGCTATGTCGGCGAACCGGGAAATGAACACAGAGGCGTGAAACTTCTGCGCTCCAAGCGCTGTATCGTCTGCCATCAGTTTGGTGGAGAGGGGGGAACGATTGGTCCCGATCTCAGCAAGCGAAAGGAATATCTTTCTTCTCTTTCGATGGTACGGGCGATGTGGAATCACGGCCCGCAGATGCAGAAAATTTTCCGCAAGCAGGGCATCGAACCACCGGAATTCTCGGGTACGGAAATCGTCGATCTCACGGTGGCTGTCCGCTCCTACATGTCTCCGTCGAGGGTACCGTCGAGGGCGTTCAACCTTGGCGAGCCGTCAAAAGGGAGAGAGCTTCTCGAGTCCAAGGGATGTACCCGTTGCCATGCCGTTGCCGGTAAGGGGGGGACGGTGGGACCGGATTTCACCACGGTGGATTTTAATTATTCCGTGACCCAGATCGCCGGGAAAATGTGGAACCACCTGCCCCGGATGTGGGAAATGATGAGCAGCGAGAAAATGGCGTTTCCGGAATTTACCGAGGAAGAAATGGCGGACGTCATTTCGTATCTGTATGCCTTGAAATTGAACGATCCGCCCGGGGACAGCAAGGCGGGCAAGAAGATCGTTGAACAGAGAAACTGCCTCTCCTGTCATTCCCTTCGTGGCACGGGAAGCAAGGACGCTCCCGACTTGGCCAAGATCGGTCCTTTGCGGAACCCGGTTTCTCTTATTACGAAAATGTGGAACCATGCTCCGGTCATGAAAAAGCAACTGGAGAAGAAATCATTGCGTTGGCCATGGCTTTCCGGGAAGGAAATGACGAACGTTTACGCCTACCTTCAGAGCGTGGCGAAAAAGAAGTAAACCGCTGCCGGAGGACAGGACGGGAAACAGTGTCCTTCGGCACCCGACCGGAAAACACCGACTTGCATTTTGCCGTCACGCGCGGCTGACCGGTGCCGCTACCATGATCTCAGGCGGACGGACTGCTGTGGCGAAAGGGTGAGTGGAACCGCTTCCCTGCGCTTTGGAGAGCGTTCGCCTCGATAACGCAGCACGGATAGTTCCCCGCATATTTTTGAAAAGGATTCGTGTACGGCGCCTCGCCCGGACGATTGTCGGTCGAGGGCCGCGGCATGCTCGGCCGTTGAATACGTGCCGTATGGGTTGTATTTTCGTCCTGTTGGATATGGATGTATTGCAAAATGTGATACTTTTCCAATCCCGGCCTCCGGCCGGTCGCGCCGGAAGAGCCTCTTTTATGAAACAGGACGGTATTCGTGTCCATGAATATACTGGTCATTGAAGACGAGAAAAAGGTAGCGGATTTTATCGCGAAAGGGTTGCAGGAAATCGGGTTCCTGGTCCATATCGCCACCAGCGCCGCCGCGGCGGAGCGGTTGATTTCCAAGCATGTCTACGACGTCATTATTCTTGACATCATGTTGCCCGACAAGGACGGCTTCACCGTTCTTCGGTCGTTGCGCGAGGATGGTGTCGACGCGAAAGTCCTCATGTTGACGGCTCTCGATCAACTTGAAAGCAAGGTGCGTGGATTGAACCTTGGGGCGGACGACTATTTGACAAAGCCTTTTGATTTCGAAGAATTGAGCGCCCGCATAAACGCTTTGCTCCGCAGGGGAAGATACGAACAGAAAGAGGTGCTCACGGCCGGGGACGTTGTTCTGGACAAGACGACCCAGCGGGTTACGAGGGCCGGCAAGTTGATCGAGCTGACACACCGGGAATTCATGCTCCTGGAGTATCTCCTGCTGCACAAGAACGAAGTCGTAACGCGTACCATGATTGCCCAGCACGTGTGGAACCTGGGTTTTGAAACGGGAACGAACGTTATCGACGTGTACATCAACTACCTTCGCCGGAAAATCGACTACGGTTTTTCCACACGCCTTATCCGGACGGTCCGCAACCGCGGCTACATGCTACAGGACGAGTAATGAAACGCCCGTCTCTCCGTGTTCAGCTCGTCGGTGTTTTTGTCCTTCTCTACAGTGTCCCGTTCATCATTTTCATTGTATGGATGATGGATCACGTCCAGAAGGATTTCCTGGAAGAAGTGGACGGCCAACTTGAAATGGTGGCCGCGAAAATTGATTCTCTTTTCGAAAAAGAGGGCAAGGAAATCTCGAAGACCAAGGATGTCATCCATTCGTTTGCCACGCTGCTCGACCCTTCCCACACGCTCTTCGTCAGCGTGGATAGCGAGACGATCTTTCGTTCGGCCAACTTTCCGTTCAATATTTCTTCCATCGTCATTCCGGAGGGATCGCAATTTGCCACGGTGCGGAAAGGCGATGTCTGGTACAGGGTGTACCAGAAGCGATCCAACGGATTGGTGACCCATATCGCGGACAATATCACGATCCTGGAGCACACGATTGCCGAATCGCGTCTTTTACTGTTTGCCTACATTCCCCTGGTCGTTATCATTTCCGTCGTCACGGGGTTTCTTCTGGTCGGGAGGATTCTGCGCCCGCTCGACAACATCATCATCAAAGCCAGGGAAATATCTTCGGAGAACCTCAACCAGAGAATACCCAATCCCAACACGGACGATGAAATCAGCAGGCTTGTTACGACATTGAATGAAATGATCGAACGCCTGGAACGGTCGTTCTCACGCATGGAACGGTTTACCGCGAATGCCTCGCACGAGTTGCGGACACCGCTGACCATCCTGAAAGGGGAGTTGGCAGTGGTGTTGCAGAGAGAACGCACGGCGGAGGAGTACCGCGAGATAATGAAGAGCAATTACGAAGAGGTCTCGCGCATCGCCAGCACGGTGGAACGGTTGTTCATGCTGGCGAAAATCGACAGTAATCTTATTCCGGTGGAGCGCGAAATCGTGGATCTCGGCGCCCTGGTGGAGGAAGTGTATTCTGAAGGCATGACCCTGGGGAAAGAATCGAACATCACGCTGGAGTTGGATATTCAAGACAGGGTCGTCATGCGGGGAGACGTTATCCTTCTCACGCAGATGCTTCTCAACCTGGTGGAAAACGCCGTCAAGTTTAATCACCCCTCGGGAACGGTCAGGATATCACTGGAACGGATCGATGGCGTGGCCAGGGTGTCCGTGGCGGACACGGGTATCGGTATCCCCGAACATCTCTTGAACAGGATTTTCGAGCGCTTTTACAGGATCAAGACGGGCTCGACGGCAAGGAACGCAGGAGCGGGATTGGGCCTTTCCATCGTGCAATGGATCGTGGATATTCATGGCGGAACGATCGAAGTGAGCAGCCGACCCGGCTCTGGCAGCACGTTTTCCGTCTTTCTTCCCGTTCATACCTGATATAACCCCAATAAACCCTAAGACTCTTTTAATCTTTTTCTAATCATTTTTTAATCTCTTTTGTGTAAATTTCCTTTTGAGATTATTGCCATGTGTTACTTTTTGGGTGGTGATCTCGTTCCTCGCTGAAAAATCGCAAATCGCATTACAACCCGAAAAACGGGAATTGCATTATTTCCAAAATGTCCATGTTCTCTGAAATCTTTGGAGGGATCGCATGAGAAGAAAGATACCAATCATCATTATGGTGACCGGAATCGTGTTCTGTTGCCTTGTTCTCTCGGCTCCGGTTACGGCGCAAACGTATGTTGGGTCCCAGGTCTGCATGACGTGTCACAACACGACGAATGCCAATCTCGGATACAATATCTGGGAAGAATTCATGAAGACCGGCCATCCGTACAAGCTCAACAAGGTGAGCGGCGGACCGCCGACCTACCCGGCCAACACGAGCCCCGGCGTGCCCAACCCGCCTGCCGGGACACAGTGGAGTGATTTCACCTATGTTATCGGCGGGTATGGGTGGAAAGCCAGGTTTATCAAGCTTGACGGAAAAGTGTATACGACAACCGACAAGGCCCAGTACAACCTCGAGGACGGGAGTTGGGTAGCGTATCATCTCGGTGATGATAAGCCGTACAACTACGATTGCTTCAAGTGCCATACCACGGGTCCGGAGTCGACCGGGTCGTGGAACCAGCAGACGGCGGGTCTTGGCACCTTTAAAGAACCGGGCATCCGGTGCGAAGGGTGTCAC
>JAADGX010000324.1 GCA_013152135.1 Chlorobiota bacterium | reverse complement strand
CACTTATATTCCATCGTCGCGCCTCGAAGTCAATTCCCGCGGTGAGACCCAGGTTTTCCTTCGCGGCGCGAGCGAACGGCAGCTCCTGGTATTCCTGGACGGCACGCTTTTAAACATTCCCTGGGACAACCGGGCGGATCTTTCATTGATACCGGCGGAAGCCGTGGCGCACATAACGACCAGCGCGGGCCTCGCATCCGTGCTGTACGGTCCCAACTCCCTCGGTGGCGTGGTCAACATCGTGACCCGCGAGTACGTCGGCGAGCCGGGTTCTTTTTCCTCGCGACTCCTCTTTGGCGACAACGGCACATTCGAGGCGACGGGATACGGCGGCGCGCCGGCGGGGAACTGGCACTTCATGGCCGGGGCGGGCTACCGCCGCACCGATGGCTTCAGCCTGCCTTCAGCGTTCGACCTGCGCCTGAACGGCGGCGACAATCTGCGGCGCGGGACGCAACGCGAACTGGCCGACGCGCTCCTGCGTGCCGGATACCTCTTCCCATCCGGGGATGAAGTCACGCTGGCTCTCCGATTCATCGACGGCACGCAGGGCGTTGCCCCGGAAATCGGTTCCGAAAAACCGCGTTTCTGGAATATCCCGCTCTCCCGCCGGGAGATACTCACCGTGCAGATGAAAAATCATCTGGGCAATGGAACCGGAACCGTGCTGGAGTCATCCCTTTCCTTCGACTTTTCGCAAACCCGGATCGAGCAGTTCGACGACTCGACCTATTCAAACCTCGATGACGCGGAGACCGGTACGGACCGGACCGTAAGCGGCCGGATGTTGTTGAAGGCTCTCGCGGGAGAACGCAGCCTGTTGCGGGCAGGGTTGAGCGGCTTCCTGTCGGAACACGTCGAATCGTTCTTCTCGTCACCGGGCATCGAAAACACGTACACGCAGTATCTGTTGAGCCTCGGCGCCGAGTACGAATACCATCCCGGCGATTCCTGGGTACTGCTCGCGGGGGGAAGCGTGGACGCTTCCGGTTATCCTTCCACGGGTGACAAACCTTCCGTGAACGCAACGGCCAATGGTTCTTTTACGGCGGGCTTCGTGTGGTCGGCCACGGAACGCCTGAGCATCAGGGGCACGGTGGGACGTAAAACCCGCTTCCCCTCGATGCGGGAGCGCTTCTCCGGCGCCCTGGGAAAGTTCGCTCCCAACCCGGAACTGAAACCCGAGAACGCCGTCGTTTCCGAGGTCGGCATGCATTTCACGGCGGGCATGCTCGACTTCGACGTGGCCGGCTTCGGCACGTTTCTTCGCGACGGCATTACCAGGATCACACTGTCCGACGGCCGGTTTCAGCGGGTCAACCTCGACCGGATCCTGCGGGCCGGAATCGAAACACGATTCGCAATAACACCGGCGCCCGGATTCCGCTTCTCGGGATGGTTCACGTACCTCCACGCCCGGGGAGAAAACCCGGAAACAAGGACTTTTTCGGACACGCTCGAATACGAACCGTCGTTGTCGGCGTTTCTGGTCGGCGCCTGGGATGTGACCAAGCGCGTGCAGTTCCTGGTGGAAATGGATTACCAAAGCAGGCAATATGGTCTTCTGGCCGGGGTATCCCGGTTCATCCCCGTGGAACAGCGGATCGTGTTCAACGCGCGTCTTTCCGCGCAAGTGGGAAGTCTCGCAGGTGTGCCGGTAAGCGCGTTCTTTCGCGTCAACAACATCTTCGACCAGGTGATGTACTACAAGGCAGGATTGCCCGGCCCCGGCAGAACGGTCCGGGCCGGCATTCGCATGTTGTTTCATTGATCCAGCCATGACAGGTATTTCCACGGACATGGTTTTGCATCGGAAAACACCGTGGCCACACCCCACCGCGGGGCTGGCCGTTCTGCTGGCTTTGCTGGCCGCCGTTCCTTCACCCATTTTTTGCCAGCAACCATCACTCACCGTCGAGGTCCGCGGCGTCGAACAATTACCGCGCGACAAAATCGTAGACGCCCTGCGAAACCACTACCGGAGCGACCCGCGTTATCTCGACACGGCAGCCATCCAGTCGTCCCTGGCGACGATCGCCGCGACCGAAGGCTTCTTCCAGTCCCGGATCGACAGCATCCACACGCGATGGAAAGATTCCGCAACAACGGTGACCGCGTTCGTGCACGAGGGCCGGCGCGCCGTAGTGCGAAAGTTTCTCATCGCGAACAACAAGGCGCTGTCGGATTCCGTGCTCCTGGACCTGGCCGACGTTGTGCGGGACGGCATGTTTTCACCCGCCGTGCTGGAGTCCGATATCGAGCGCATTATCAAACGGTATGAGCGCGAGGGATATCCATTCGCTTCCGTCGCGGTTACGGGAATCCGCCTGAACGCGGCCCGCGATTCAGTGGATATCACCCTCGACGTGAACGAGGGCTCGTTGTTCCGCGTCGATGAAATCACGGTGGTCGGCAATACGAATACGGACCGTGACGTGATCATACGCGAAAGCCGCATCCGAAAGGGCGAGGTATACAATCCAAAGAAAATGCTGAACATACGACGCCTGCTGACGCGCCTCCGGTTCTTCGAAACCGTCGCTGAACCGCAACTCTACGTGAAGGACGGCCGCAACGGGATCCTCCTTTCCGTTACGGAAGGAAGCACCAACACGTTCGACGGGATTCTCGGTTACCAGCCGCCGCGGTCCAGCCGCGAAACGGGGTATTTCACCGGCCTGGTAAACGTCGCGTTTCGCAACCTGTTCGGAACCGGGCGTTCTCTTTCCGCTCGATGGGAACGCCCTTCCCGCTCCTCGCAGGAAATCGAACTCAACTACCTCGAACCCTGGATATTCGACCTGCCGCTGAACATAGGCGGCGGGTTTTACCAGCGTCAGCAGGATTCCACCTACATCACGCAATCGTTTCACGCCAAGGTGTCCTATCTCGTGAGTGACAACGTCTCCGTTTCCGCGCTCCTCAATTCCGACGCGGTCATTCCCTCCACGGAGTGGAAAGACAATCCTCTCTTGTCCAGTTCGACTCTGAGCGGGGGACTCGAACTCGTCATCGACACACGCGACGACGTGTACAATCCCCATCACGGCATCATGTTCATCAATAGATACTCGGGCGGCAACAAGTACCTGGCAAGCGATTCCGGCGACGTCAAATCGTTCATCCAGAGAATCACGCTGGACGTCGGGTACTACCAGTCCCTCTTCGGGCGGTTCGTGGGAGCGATTGCTTTTCATGGCCGCCAGGTGCGCGGGTCACACCTCGACGTCAGTGACTTCTTCCGGCTCGGTGGGGCAAACACCCTGCGGGGTTACCGGGAAGAGCAGTTTCTCGGTTCCACGGCCGCCTGGACATCGGGCGAGCTTCGATACGATCTCGGTCGGAGGTCGTACATCTTTGGTTTTATTGATTATGGCTATATTTTACAACCTGCCGACGCGGTACTTGGCACAAGTGAAACGAACCTGTACCTTCCCGGTTACGGCCTGGGTATTCATCTTGAAACCGGTCTCGGTGTGATGGGCGTAAGTTACGCCCTGGGCAAGGGTGATTCCCTGACAGACGGGAAAATTCATTTCGGTCTCATCAATGAGTTCTGATTCTTATTCATTGCCGGATAGACTTCGGGCCCTGGTGGCAATCACCAGGCCCACCAACGTCTTTATTACGGCAGTAACGATTATCGTGGCAGGATTAATCGCCGGCATTACGAGGGACAAATTCTGGATCCTGGCAATCGCCGCGGTGTCCGCGGCTTTTCTCGCCGCGTTCGGCAACGTCGTAAACGACATCTTCGATATCTCGATCGACAAGATCAACAAGCCACGGCGTGTTCTCGCTTCAGGGCGACTTTCCATCCGCTCCGCCCGTTTTCTCGCCGTTGCCCTTGCGGCGCTGGGCGTTGTTTTGGCGGGATTGGTTTCCATGCCTGTTCTGGGTATCGCCGTCATCAGCGTGGCCATCCTGTACGCGTACAGTTCCGTCCTCAAGCATATCCCGCTGGTTGGAAACATCACGGTGGGGTTGATGACCGGGTTGGCGTTTATCTACGGCGGTTTCGCGGCCGGCCACCCGGAATCCGGAGTAATCCCGGCCGTGTTTGCATTTTTCTACAACATAGGAAGGGAAATCCTGAAAGACATCGAGGATATCGAGGGCGACAAGGCGGGAAAAATCAGGACGTTTCCCATTTGGGTTGGAGCGGAGTACGCAATGACGGTGGCCACGGTTGTTTTCGCCGTGACCGTCGCGTTGACTTTCGTTCCCTACGTCACGGGCTGGTACGGTTGGGCGTACCTGGCCGTGGTAGTCATCGGAGTGGACGCCGTGCTTGCAGCACTGATGCTGTCGCTCTGGAAAACACCGACTCGCGGCAACATCGGCCGTATTTGTCTCTGGCTGAAATATGACATGATTGTTGGCATCGCAGCGATTTATACCGGGACACACTTTTCATAAGGCAAGGGGAACGGATCGAATAATATGAAAACAGTTGAATCCATCATGAGGCGGCAGAAAATCCGGGCCATTATCTTCCGGATCATCCTGATCATTATTCTCATCGGCATTTCCATTTTCATCGGATGGCTGATCGGTACCATAGGTGAAAACAATCCCGAAGTATTGATTCAACCCTCTATGCTGCCATTGAATACGGCATGAACACCTTGTCCGCGGAAGAGCGAACGCTCATCGAGCAGTACGGCCTTGTGGCCGGCGTGGACGAAGCCGGGAGAGGGCCCCTCGCCGGGCCGGTGGTCGCGGCGGCGGTGGTGTTCCCTCTCGACGCGGAGGTCCACGGGATTGCGGATTCCAAGACCCTTACCCCCCGCAAACGTGAAGAGCTGCGCGGCAGTATCTTCGCGTCCGCCCTGCAGGTCGGCATCGGCACAGCCGACGCAACCGAAATAGACGAGGTGAACATTCTCCAGGCAACCATCCGCGCAATGCAGCGGGCACTGGCGAACCTCGATCCCGCGCCCGGCTTCGTCCTGGTCGACGGCAACGCGTTTCACCATCCGGCAATCCCGTTTCGAACCGTCGTTCGGGGCGACAGCAGCATGTTCACCATTGCCGCGGCATCCATTATCGCCAAGGATTACCGCGATCGCCTCATGCGGGAATTCGATTCCCAGTACCCTGAATACGGTTTCGCCCGTCACAAGGGTTACCCAACCCGCCAACACGTCGAATCCCTCCGGCGATTCGGGCCCTCGCCCATTCACCGCAAGAGTTTCGTGGTGAAGCAACTGGCCGACCCCTCCACGGCATCCACGATTGAGAAATGAGCTCCACGTCCATCGGCAGGGAAGGGGAAAAGATCGCTGGAGAACTCCTCCGCTCGAAGGGTTTCGAAATCATTGAAACGAATTTCCATTTTGGTCACGGGGAGATCGATATCATCGCGAGGGACGGGGAGTATCTCGTGTTTTGCGAAGTGAAAGCGCGGCGCGGAGAACGGTTCGGCGATCCCGTGCTGGCGATAACCCCGGCCAAGCAGCGCCAACTGCGGAAAATCGCCGAAGGCTATCTCTACCGGCACAACTTGTTCGGAACCCCGTGCCGGTTCGACGTTGTCACCGTACGATGGAACCGGGACCGCCCGGAATGCCGGCACATACCAAATGCGTTTACCTTTTTCGACGACGCAACATGATTTCAATGCTGGCCTCGTGGCATCCAGTCGTCGTCCACTTCGCGGTGGCGTTAACCGTTACCAGCTTCTTCTTCGACCTCACGGGAGCCACTACGCGCTTCACGCAATTCGCCACGACAGGATTTCACCTCATGGTAACGGCCGTGCCGTTCCTCCTGCTCGCCGTAATCACGGGCAATCTCGCCGAAGGCATGTTCCCGTCAACGGAAGCCCGAACGCTCATCGATCAACACCTCACGTTGATGAACGCGGCCGTGTGGGGTTTCATGGCAATCGCGGCGTGGAGAATATATGCCACGGCGAACAGGAAATTCACACGCGCATCCATGTTCTTCTACCTCGCGGTTCTGTTCCTGGTGTGCGTCGCTGTTTTCATCGGCGCCCTGGAAGGAGCCGCTTTGTGTCACGCTCAATGATCGAAACGTAAAACGAAAAAAGCCGCCCGCGAGGACGGCTTTCGTCTTGTCCATTCGGTAAAACCGTGTATCAGTTCTCCGTGATATCCCACGTGTTGCCGCTTTCCAGCAAGTCTTTCAACGTGCCACGGCCTTCAGTCTCGATGGCATGCTCGATTTGTTTCACGTACTCTTCCTCGTAGGTCGGTTTATCGACGGCGTAGAACACTCCAAAGGGAGTCGGAAGAGAGGGATCGTCCGTCATCTCGGCAAGAACCAGGGCCAGGTGCTTGTTCTTCTCGTCGTGCACGACGATATCACCTTCGCCCGCCTCATCCAGTGGAACAACCTCGGGACGGAAAAACCTGTTCAGCCGAATGCCCTTGTCCCTGTTTTTGCCGAAGATCAACGGCTTGCCGTGCTCGAGTATAAGAACGTGCTCGGCCTTGACCTCTTTGTCGGTATACTGCGAATACGCGCCATCGTTGAACACGTTGCAGTTCTGGTACACCTCGATGAACGACGTCCCCTTGTGCTCGGAGGCGCGCTCGATAACGTACTGGAGTTCCTTGGGATCGCGGTCGATACCGCGGGCAATGAACGTTCCCGAAGAACCGAGAGCAAGTTGGATAGGATCCACCGGGTTGTCAATCGAGCCGTACGGACTCGACCGGGTGATTTTCCCTTTTTCGGACGTCGGAGAGTACTGGCCTTTCGTCAATCCATAGATCCGGTTATTGAACAGTATGATATTCACATCAATATTGCGGCGGAGCAAGTGGACGAAGTGGTTGCCCCCGATGGAAAGGCAGTCACCGTCTCCGGTTGCCACCCACACGCTGAGTTCCGGGCGGGCGACTTTGATGCCGCTGGCTATTGCGGTGGCTCTGCCGTGGATTCCGTGAAATCCATACGTGTTCATGTAATACGGAAAGCGGCTTGAACAGCCGATGCCCGCCACGAACACCACGTTCTCGCGGGGAATGCCAAGCGTTGGAAGAACCCGCTGGACCTGTGCCAGGATGGAATAATCACCACACCCCGGGCACCAACGAACGTCTTGATCGGAAGCAAAGTCCTTGGCAGTCAGTTTTTTCGTTTCAGCCGTTGCGGTTTTATTCTCAGTCATTGGATGCAATCCTTCATGTTATTTTCCAGCCAGGACTTCGTTCACCTTTTCCCTGATTTCGGTCGTGGTGAATGGAAGTCCCTGGATTTTGTTGTACGATTCAACGGGGATGAGATAGTGCGCTTTCAGCAAGACTGAAAGCTGTCCCAGGTTCAGTTCGGGGACGAGAATCGTTTTGTAACGGGAGAGAATCTCGCGCAGGTTGCGCGGGAACGGATAGAGATACTTGATATGCGCGTGGGCTACGGACTTTCCTTCCTCGATGAGGTATTCCGTGGCCTGCCGAAGGGCGCCGTACGTGCCGCCCCATCCCACTATCAACAAATCTCCGCTCTCCGGTCCGTACACCTCCTGGTCGGGAATATCGTCGACGATTCCTTCGATCTTTTCCCTTCGCAAGCGGCACATAAACTCGTGGTTGACCGGGTCGTAGCTCACGTTGCCCGTTATATGTTTCTTCTCCAACCCGCCGATACGGTGCTCCAGGCCGGGGGTGCCGGGAATCGCCCAGGGGCGCGCGTTGAACTTGTTGCGCGAATACGGCTTGTAGGTTTCCGGGTTCTTGGCAAATTCCACCGGGATCTTCTGCAACGATTCCGGATCCGGAATCATCCATGGCTCCGAACCGTTGGCGATGTACCCGTCGCTGAGTACTATCACGGGCGTCATATATTTCACGGCGATGCGCGAGGCGTCGATGACCGTGTGGAAGCAATCGCCGGGCGTTTTCGCCGCCATGACCACAACGGGAGCTTCGCCATTGCGCCCAAGGATCGCCTGGAACAAGTCGGCTTGTTCGGTTTTGGTCGGTAAGCCGGTGCTCGGACCTCCCCGCTGGACATTGATGATAACCAGCGGAAGTTCAACCATGACCGCCAGCCCGATTGCTTCCTGTTTCAAAGCGATACCGGGGCCGGAACTCGTCGTAAAGGCCAACGAGCCGGCAAAGGAAGCGCCGATCGCGCTGCTGATTCCCGCGATCTCGTCCTCGGCCTGGAACGTGCGAAAATTGAAGCGCCGATATCGTGACAATTCGTGGAGAATGTCACTGGCCGGCGTGATGGGATAGCTGCCCAAAAAACCCGGCAATCCGCTCAACTCGCATGAAGCGACGATACCCAGGGCCATGGCTTCGTTGCCCGTCACGTTACGATACTTGCCCGCGGGAAGCTTGGCCGGCTCCACGCGGTAACGCGTAGTGAAAATATGGGTGATATCACCGTAGTTGTATCCGGCCTTCAGCGCAATCGAATTTGCTTTCTTGAGCTCCGGGTTCTTCGCGAATTTTTTCTCGATCCATTCCAGGCTCGGCTCCAGGGGACGGTTGAACAGCCAGTACATCAATCCCAGGGCAAAGAAGTTCTTCGAGCGCACGATTTCCTTCATGCTCAACGGGAGCTTCTCCAGGGCCGTGGTTGTAAGCTTCGTGATCGGGATGCTGTATACTTCGTATCCCTTGAGCGAATCGTCTTCGAGCGGATTGGTCTCGTAGCCTGCAAGCCGGAGATTCTTTGCGTCAAAGCCGTCACTGTTGGCGATGATGATACCGCCGGGGCGAAGCATGTTGAGGTTGACTTTCAAGGCGGCCGGGTTCATGGCAACCAGCACGTCGGCCCGGTCTCCGGGCGTATACACGTCGTGACTGGCAAAACTGATCTGGAAACCGGATACACCGAACAGGGTTCCGGCGGGTGCGCGGATTTCCGCGGGGTAATCGGGAAAGGTCTCAAGATCGTTTCCGACCAGGGCCGTTGTCTTTGTAAACTGGGAACCGGTGAGCTGCATGCCGTCGCCGGAATCCCCTGCGAATCGTACTGTAACTTCCTCCAGCGTTTTTTCCGTTACTTCCGGAGGCGTGTCTGTATTAGTTTCCATTGTACCGTGTTTGTTAGTGTAAACAACAGGTTATCGATCTCTATCGCAACAAGTATTGTGAAATTCCGTTTTCATAATTCCTTGTTCCTATGAAAAAATGCGGATAAAGGCTCGTCCAATCAAGAGCAAATTTCCTGCCTTCCAAAAAGAAGTCCGGCTTACTGCCGGACTACCCATACCTTTGCTTTTGCAGTGACATTGGTGTGGAGTTTGATGGGCACCGTGTAGATGCCAAGGACCTTGATCGGTTCGTCGAGCGCGATTTTACGCTTGTCGATTTCAAAACCCTTCTCCGCCAATTTTTCCGCGATCATTTCCTTTGTCACCGAACCGAACAACTTGTCCTCTTCACCCGTCTGCATGTGAATGGTGATGGAATTTTCCGGCTTCTCCAATTGCTTCGCGATCTCTTCGGCCGTCTTCAGTTCGCGGTTCTGACGTATATGCAATTGCTTCTTTTCCTCCTCGAGCACGCGCAAGCTGCTCTTGGACGCCAGGTAGGCCAGTCCTTTCGGGAGGAGGTAATTTCGTGCGTACCCATCGCTCACGACAACCATGTCACCGATGTCTCCCAGGTTGTTGATCGCTTGACGCAATATGACCTTCATGCTCAGCTCCTTAGATATAAACGTTGTACGATAAAATTCACGCTACTTGGTCGAGTCCAGCTCGTGACCGGTATCACTTTTGAAATCGAGCAGATCCTTCGTGTCGCCGAAAATCTCGTCGAACCGGTCGTCGTCCTCTTCGAAGATGTTGTCGGACTCCGGCACGCTGTCCTGCTCCCTGTGGTGTCGTTCCTCCTCCACGTCCCGTCCGTTCCCGTCGTGGTGACCCTGGAACCGATTGAGGAACTGGATGCGCCGGGCTTTCACTTCAAGGATGCTGCGGACCGTTCCGTCTTCCCGCTTCAGGTTCCGCGTCTGCAACTCACCGTCCACGAGAACGGCGCTGCCTTTGCGCAAGCGTTCGCTGCAACTCAACGCGAGTTTATTCCACGCGACAATTCCCACGTAGCAGACGTCTTCCTGCCACTCGTTGGAGCTGTCACGATAACGCCGGTTGGAAGCGATGGAAAAATTCACTACCGGCGTTCCATTCGATGTATTACGAAATATCGGATCACGTGTCAGGTTGCCGGCAATCAAGACAGAATTCAGTTCCGGCATTTTCAAATCAGCCATAGCATCTCCACTTGTATTTTGATACGTCGCTTGATAAGTCGTGATGGATCGTAATCAGTCGGCGTTTTTACTCGGCGCGTCACCGGCATCGCTTTCCACGGCCGCCGGGGTTTCCCCGTTGTTTCCATTCTGGGTGGAAGCGGGTTCCGCCTGCTTCGTCTGCATCGCCGCCTCCGCCTGGCGGTTGTGCTTGGCGGCAACTTCCCGGGGCGAGAGAGTCAAGGTCAACGCCCGCAGGATATCTTCGTTGTGATGAAAGGTTCGTTCCATCTTCGCTACCAGAGACGGATCCGCGAGCTCGTACTCCAGTGAAACGTAGTACCCGTTATTCCGTTTGGCAATGGGGTAGGCAAGGCGGCGGCGACCGATGCGTTCGGTTGACACGATCGTGCCCCCGGCCTTTGTGATCATGTCTTCCACGGACTTGATGATGTTATCGATATGATCGTCATCAAGACTGGAATTCACGATGAACGTTGTTTCGTAAAAGCGTTTTTCCATGTCAATACTTTCCTTCGGTCATTGTACAAGATGGCTCCCCGTTGTGGAACGAGGAGCAGGAATTTTCAAATTCTAAAAAAGTAACGGGGCAATTACAAGTGATACGATGGACATCAACTTGATGAGGATGTTCATCGAAGGTCCGGATGTATCCTTGAACGGATCGCCCACGGTGTCTCCCACGACGGCTGCCTTGTGCACCTCCGAACCCTTGCCGCCGAGATTTCCCTGCTCGATGTATTTCTTGGCATTGTCCCATGCGCCGCCGGCGTTGGCCATGAACAGCGCCAGGAGCACGCCGGACACCGTGGCGCCAGCAAGCAAACCGCCCAGCGCTTCGGGACCCAGGAGGAAGCCGACAAGGACAGGTGAAATGACCGCGATCAGGCCGGGTAAGATCATTTCCTTCAATGCCGCAGTGGTCGATATATCAATACAACGCGTCGTGTCGGGTTTGGCCGTGCCTTCCATCAAACCGGCGATTTCCCGGAACTGCCTGCGCACTTCTTCCACCATGGCGAACGCTGCCTTTCCAACCGACGTCATGGTAATGGCCGCGATAAGGTACGGGAGCAACCCGCCGATCAGCAATCCTATCACCACCGTGTGATTGGTCAGGTTGATCGTGAAGTCCGGCGTATGAAGCTTGATCGCCGCGGTGTATGCAGAGAACAGCGCCAACGCCGTGAGGGCGGCGGAGCCGATGGCGAAACCCTTGCCGATTGCGGCGGTCGTATTGCCGAGCGAATCCAGCTTGTCGGTAATCTTGCGCACCTCCGGACCGAGCCCCGCCATCTCGGAAATACCGCCAGCGTTGTCAGCGATGGGGCCGTAAGCATCGACGGACATCGTGATACCGACCGTTGCCAGCATGCCGACGGCAGCGATGGCGATCCCGTAAATGTTCGCTTCCATGAACGCCACGAAAATAGCCGCGCAGATGATCAGCACGGGCAACACCACGCTCTCCATCCCGACGGCAAGACCGGAAATGATATTGGTCGCCACGCCGGTTTTACTCGCATTGGCAATCCGGAGAACGGGTTTGCCACCCGTGTAGTACTCCGTGACCAACCCGATGATCGTCCCCGCGATGGCGCCCGAAAGCAAGGCCCAGAAGACGCCCATGCTCACACCGAGCGCGTTGAAAGTGATTGCCGCCGCCACCAGGAGAAGAGCGTTGCTGATGAAAGACGAATAGCGCAGGGCGACCGCGGGATTACCCTTTGAAAACAACTTGATGGAACCGATGCCCACCAGCGATGCTATGAGACCCATGGCGGTGATGAACAGAGGAACTCCCATGTATAAAAGGCGATTGCCCGCGAAGGGCTCGAGCGTGACGGTTGCCGCGATGGCGATGGTGGCGACCATGGACCCCACGTAGGACTCGAAGATATCCGCACCCATTCCGGCCACGTCGCCCACGTTGTCGCCCACGTTGTCCGCAATAACCGCGGGATTGCGGGGATCGTCCTCAGGGATGCCCGCTTCAACCTTGCCGACAAGGTCCGCACCGACGTCCGCGCTCTTCGTGTAAATTCCTCCACCAACACGCGCAAACAGGGCGATCGAGCTCGCCCCCATGGCAAAGCCGTTTATGTATTCCGCGTCAGCGACACCGTAAACAATGAAGAATATTCCCACACCCAGCAAGCCCAGGCTTGCTACCGACAACCCCATGACCGATCCGCCGAAGAACGAAACGATGAGCGCCTTCGACTGCCCGGAAGAGCGCGCCGCTTCGGTCGTGCGCACGTTGGCAATCGTCGCGGATTTCATGCCGAAAAATCCCGCCATCATGGAACAGGCCGCCCCGCTGAGAAACGCTATACTCGTTTTCCACGAGAGGAAACCCATCAGAAGCACGAAGACCACGAGGACGAACACGATGAGGGCGGTGTATTCCTTTCTCAGGAACGTCATAGCGCCCAGGTGAATCTGCTCCGCGATCTCGCGCATGGTATCGGAGCCCTGCGGCTGCTTCCGTACAAAAAGGAAGATGGCGTAGGCGACTATCAATCCAACTACACCAAGAACGGGATAGTACATGGACAGTTCAATCATAGGGATGAATCCTGCTGATTTGATGCTGAATAGTTGTACGCGGCCATGGTCTTTTCAATACCGGAGGCAATCCAGCTCTCCAGCGCGCTGACCGCCCGATCAACCATGTCCCGCGCCGTATTTTCTTCTTCCGGTGCGAAAGGCGACAACACGTAATCCGCGGTGTCCATACCCTCGGGCGGAGCCCCAATACCGCATCGCAACCGGGGGATGGCCAACGTCCCAAGATGCGCGATAACGGATTCCATTCCCCGGTGTCCCCCGCTTCCTCCCTGTTTCCGAAGCCGGATAGCGCCCAGCGGAAGATCGACGTCGTCGTAGACGACCATGATTTGATCCGGCGCAGGCCGGTAGCGACGCGCCAGGACCTCCATCGCTTCTCCGCTGGCATTCATGTACGTCATCGGCTTTGCCAGGAGCACGTCCCGCTCGTTATACCGCGCTATGGTTCGATAAAAATTCACGTCCGGTTGAAAGTCCTGTGCCGCGTGTCGCCGGGCGAAGGCATCAACCACCATGAAACCGATGTTGTGCCTCGTTGCGTGATATTCCTTTCCGGGATTCCCAAGGCCAAGGATGAGAATGCAGTCATTGCCAGGTTCCGCTTGCAAAAAACGTTCGATGCCTGAATGGGGGATTGCTATTCCTTTTCCTCTTCCTGCTTGCCCTTGGTGATGACTTCCGGTTCCGCCTCTTCTTCCACTCCGACTTCCGGCTCGGCCACTTCATCTTCCGCCACGCTGCGCGTCATGGCGACGTGGGCGACGGGGATTTCCGGATCAGTGATAATCGTGTAATCGGCTGTTATGAAATCGCTGACGTGGACGGATTCCCCGATCTTGAGATGAGAAATGTCCACGGACACGTGGGTGGGAATATTGGATGGCACGGTTCGGATTTCCAACCGGGACAGGGTCTGCTGCAGACGCCCGCCCATACGAATACCTTCGGGCACGCCCACCAGCTCGATGGGCACTTCGATCTCGATCATTTCGCCGGCCTCGATGCCCATGAAATCGATGTGAACCGGTTGATCCGTGATCGGGTCGAACTGGATATCCCGTACCACGCACTGGTGCTCCGTTCCGTCATCCAGTTTCAGGTTCACGACATGTGTCTGCTTGGTGAAGATAAGCGACCGGATTTCCAGTGCGTTTACCGTGACCGCAAAGTTCACATCGTTATGAAGGTAGTATACGCCAGGGACGTTTCCGGTACTGCGAAGGCGTTTCGCCTCCGTGCGTCCCGTGTTCTTTCTGATTTGCGCGTTGATCGTTAACTCTGACACCTTGTTTCTCCTACATTACTTTATCTTTATCAACATCAAACAGGGAGCTGATTGACTGATGCAAATGCGTTCTCTTGATCGCCTCCGCGAACAGAGGCGCGACGGATATGACCTCGACGTTGTCGAGGGATTTCATGTTTTCGGAAAGGGGGATGGTGTTCGTTACCGCCAGGCGCGTCAACTGGGCCCCGGCGAACCGCTCGTACGCCTTGCCGCTGAACACCCCGTGGGAACATGCGCCGTACACCGCCTTCGCACCGGCCTTGCACAACACCTCCACCGCCTGGGTGAACGTTCCTCCCGTATCGATGATATCATCGACGATGAGCACGTTGCGCCCCTCGACGTCGCCGATGATGTTCATGACCTCGGCCACGTTCGGTTCGGGACGGCGCTTGTCGAGCACCACCAGGTCGGCGTTGAGCCGCTTGGCATAGGCGCGCGCCATCTTGATGCCGCCGACGTCGGGCGAGACCACCGTCAGGTCGGGAATGTTCGCCTCGATGAAATACGGGATGAAGACGGCCGAGGAATACAAGTGATCGACCGGAATATCGAAGAAACCCTGGATCTGCGGCGCGTGCAGGTCCATCGTGATGACCCGGTCGGCGCCCGCGCTGGTCAGGATGTTCGCGACCACTTTGCCGGAAATAGCCACGCGGGGACGGTCCTTGCGATCCTGGCGCGCGTACCCGAAATACGGGATGACCGCGTTGACCCTTCGCGCCGACGCCCTCTTGGCCGCGTCCATCAAAAGCAGCAACTCCATGAGATTGTCAGCGGAGGGAAACGTGGACTGGATGATAAACACATCGCGCCCACGGATATTCGTCCGGTACTTGACCCAGATTTCCCCGTCGCTGAAGGTCTTGATGTCGACCCCCCCGAGGGGTTCTCCGATATGTGAAGCTATTTCCTCCGCCAGCTCCGGGTTGGAGCGGCCACTAAAAACCAACATCGTATTCCGTTACTTATCGCAGGCTTATCTTCATCGTTCGTGTTCCAAACATGGCTGGGGTGGGAGGATTCGAACCTCCGCATGGCGGCTCCAAAGGCCGCTGCCTTACCACTTGGCTACACCCCAATGAGGATTTCCTATAGGATTGTGGAATTCACCACAAAATAATAGGACTTGTAAATATAGCACATGACGGTTTCTGTGTCAAATAGAATTGATATTCGCGAACAAATAATGGAAAGGCATCGCGGCGGAAAAACGCGCGCGACGGGAAAACACGATGCCGGGCGCCGCTCATATTACACGTTCTCAGCGGCCTACGAACAAGCGTTCCGCCAGCGAAGCCGGCAGACCGTTTTCCAGTATCTTCGACGCGGTGGTCTGCACGTCGTAGTCCAGGCGGATGTTCTCGTACGTCGCCGCCACCGTGTCCAATATGCCGTAACTCAGGCGCTTGTCACGGTCGCGGGGTTGACCGATGCTCCCCACGTTGATGATGAACCGGTCGTGACCGTTGAAATCCGCAACCGACGGTTCCTCGGCGAAGATGCCGGGAACGTGGGAATGCCCGACGAACGCCAGCCGTTCCTTGAACTTCGAGAAATACATGCGGGCCTCGAAATTCGAAAAGATATACGGCCAGCGGCCCGCGTCGCCGGGCGCCGAGTGCACGAACAGGATATCCTGCATCGACAGCGACCGGGGCAGGTTTTTCAGGTACGTCGTCTGATCCTCGTTCAGGTTCCGGATGGTCCATTGCACCGCCGCCCTTGCCACGTGGTTGAAATCCATGCTCTTCTGCGGCCAGAACACGGCCTCGTCGTGGTTCCCCAGTACGACGTTGCTCGTCTCGTCCCGAACCCGCTCGATGCAGTACCCGGGGTCCGGGCCGTAACCGACAATGTCTCCGAGACATACCACGGAATCGACGCCGCGGTGGGTGATGTCCTCCAAAGCCGTGTCCAGGGCTTCCCGGTTGCCGTGAATGTCAGAAATGATTGCTATGCGCATGGAGCCTGAATAAGCGATACTAAAGGTCATCACAAAATACGACTGTTCGGAATCATTTCCACCTTTTTCGTACCTTGAAACGCCATGAACACGCGATTTTTCCTCATACTCTTTGGCCTGATCTGTTTTCTCCTGTCTCGATTCCCCGCGCGCGGCCAGGAAACGAAACCCATGGTCGTCGAACACGCCGACAGCCTGGTGGGAAAAACGATCGGCGGCGAAGCGTTCCGCGAGCTGATCGGACACGTGCGCCTGCGACAGGACAACGTGTCTATCCGGTGCGACCGGGCGATCCAGTTCCTGGACCGGAACCAGGTCGAGCTCCTGGGCAACGTCGTCATCACCCAGGACACACTGACCCTGAAAACCTCGCACGGCCTGTACTTCGGCAATACACGCCTTGCCCGCTCTTCCGCGCCCATCGAGGTCAACGACGGTTCCACCACGCTGACCGCCGCCTCCGGCGAATACGACGTCAACAAGAAAACCGCCGTGTTCATCGGGGACGTCACGGTGGACGATCCGCGCACGAAGATTCACGCCCTCCACCTCGTGTACGAGCGCGACTCGAGCAAGGCCATCGCCACGGGCAACGTTGAAATCGCGTTCAAGGAGGACAACGCGTTCATGCTGGGCGACAGCGTGGTGCAGTACATCCGGCGCAAAGTGACGTTCGTCAGCGGGAGTCCCTACCTGCGCCAGATCGATTCCACGTTCATCACCCGCCGGAACGCCCCGGATTCCCTGCGCCTCGACACGCTTCACATGCTGAGCGGCCGGATGGAAGCGTACCGGGATTCCACCAACACGTTCATCGCCCGCGACAGCGTCCGCATCCTGCGCGGCGAGCTGGCGGCGCGCGCGGAGCTGGCCGTCATGTTCCGCAACGACAGCCTCGCCGTCTTGCGTTACGATCCCGTGGTCTGGTACCGGGACACCCAGATCACCGCGGACTCGATCGCGGTCACGTTTTCGAGCAACGCCGTGGAAAAAATGGAAGCACACCGGGAGGCGTTCGCCGCTTCGAAAAGCAAACCCGAATCCGGAGACACGCTCGGGCCTCCCGGCCGTTTCGATCAGACCGAGGGCAACGTCGTCAGCCTGTTCTTCAGCAAGCACAAGCTCCACCGCATCGAGATCGAGGGAAACGCCATCAGCCTGTACTGGCTCTACGACGGCAGGGCGCTCAACGGGGTCCGCCGGGAATCGGGCGACCGCATGGTGATCACGTTCAAGGACGGCAAGGCCGACGTCATACGCACCGCCGGCGGAGTCGAAGGCGTGTACTACCCCGAGAAACTCGTGGCGAACCGGGAATCGACTTTCAATCTCGAGGGCTTCCATTGGCGCGCCGACCGCCCGGCTTATTCCGATCTCCCCTCCAGTTTCCAACACCAGACAGCGACACCATGACCATTTCCGAAATCCGTTCACATTTTCCGTTCCTCGAAACGGGGAACATTTACCTCAACCACGCCGCCGTATCGCCGCTGTCGGACTACGTGACCGGCGAAATCACGGCGTACCTCGAGGGGCGTTCCGCGGGCAAGATCGGGATGTTCGAGGAAATGCTCGAAACCTCGCACGACCTGCGCGGCATGATGGCCGCGTTCCTCTCCACCCGTCCGGAACGCGTCGGCTTCGGCCGCAACACCAGCGAGGCCTTGAGCCTCGTGGCCTCCGGCCTCCCCTGGCGTACCGGCGACGAAGTACTGCTCAACGACGTCGAGTTTCCCGCAAACGTCTATCCCTGGCTGAACCAGAAACGCCACGGCGTGGAAGTGAAATTCCTCCCGACGGTCAACGGCGCCGTTACGCCCCAGATGATCGAAGACGCCATGACGCCGAGGACCCGCGTCGTCGCAATCAGCTTCGTGCAGTTCCTGTCGGGATACCGGGCCGACCTCGCGGCCATCGGCGCGCTCTGCCGCGAGAAAAACGCGCTCCTGGTCGTGGACGGCATCCAGGGACTCGGCCCCTTACGCATCGACGTTTCGGAAACACCGGTGGATTTCATCGGCGCGGGCGTGCAGAAATGGATGATGGGACCGCTGGGCGTCGCCGTGTTCTACGTCACCGAGGAACTCCAGGATCGCCTGCAGCCCGCGTACGCCGGGTGGCTGAGCGTCCGGCATCCCTTCGACTTCTTCAACTACTCGCAGGAATTGCGCGACACCGCGGCCCGCTTCGAGTACGGGACACCCGCGGCCCTGGGCTTGTTCGGATTCCGCGGGGCGATGCGATTTTTCCGGGACGTGGGGTATGAT
>JAADGX010000182.1 GCA_013152135.1 Chlorobiota bacterium | reverse complement strand
AACGGCGCGCCTGTACGGTCGTGAAAAAGTCAACGGAAACGGTTTCAAGTCGCGCGTGCCCTTGCCCAAGGGGGCGAAGCGACTCATCGTGGGGAATTCCTGCGAAAAGGGGCTGGTGGAGGACGTCAACGATATGCGGCAAATCAAGAAAGAGCTGGACGACATTTGCGCCGACAGCCCCAACCTCGTGGAGATCAGCGCGAGGGAAATATTCGCCACCCATACTTCCCGTTCCGCCGCCGATCCGTTGCCGCGATTCGCGATCACCGGCAAAACCCGTGCGCGCAGGAAGGCCATGGAGCGCCGGAAAAGCATCCGCATCGGCATTCCACGCCTGATGAACATGTATTCGCTGGCGCCGGTGTTCACTGCTTACTTCGAAAGCCTGGGGATCCCCTTCCGCAACATCGTGTTCTCGGACTTCAGCTCGGAAAAGCTTTACAAGGAAGGCGCGAAACGCGGCGCCATCGATCCATGTTATCCAAGCAAGCTGGGCATTCCCCACGTCCACAACCTGCTGTTCAAAAAGCATAAACGAACGCCGCTGGACATCATCTTTTTTCCCATGCTCGACGACCTGCCGACCGACATGGTGAACACGGTGGCTTCCCGCGCCTGTCCTACCGTCACCACGACTCCGGAAGCGGTGAAAGCCGCGTTCATCAAGGAAGGCGACTTGTTCGCGGAAAACGGCATCACGTTCATGGACACGTTCCTCAACATGGGATCGCCACTGTTGTTCGAGCGGCAGATGTACAACCAGTTCCGCGACGTTCTCGGTCTCTCGCGGAATGAAAACGCCCGCGCCATTCAAGCCGGGTTCGAAGCATTGCGCTTGTACCAGGAAAAAATCCGCAGGCAGTCCCGCGAGCTTCTGGACCGTCTTGAACGTGAGCAGCGCCTGGGCATCGTTCTCCTGGCCCGGCCGTACCATAACGACCCGGGCATCAACCACGAAATCTTGTTCGACCTCCAGAAACAAGGCTACCCGATCTTCACGCACGACAACCTGCCCATGGACGAGGACATCCTGGACCGGTTGTTCGGCGAGGAAATCCGGGAAGGTGTCATTTCCCATCCCATGGATATCAGCGATGTATGGAAGAACTCGTACAGCGAAAACACGAACCGGAAAATCTGGGCGGCAAAGTTCACCGCACGGCATCCCAACCTGGTTGCCCTGGAAATGTCGAACTTCAAGTGCGGACACGACGCCCCCATTTACACCGTCATCGAGGAAATCATCGAACGCTCAGGCACCCCGTACTTCAACTTCAAGGACCTTGATGAAAACAAGCCCGCGGGATCGATCAAGATACGGGTGGAGACGATTCTCTACTTCCTGAAACGATACCGCGAGGAGCTGTTCGCGTCGCGCGAACACCGGGCCCGGATCGAACCGCACTTCACCGGCTACGACCGGGACTCCCTGCTCAAGCACTCCGGGGAAGTGGCCGCTTCCGCCCGATTGCATCATCCGGATGGAGACGAGGCACACACCGAACACGCGGGTTGATACCCGCACCGAAAAGGCGGACACATGGCACGCGGCGAAAAAATCATGTTCGAAATCTACCGGGACATTACGTACTCGGATGAATACCGCGTGGTGTACTTCACGGAACTCACGGAACGGGACCGGGAAAATGAAATCCAGCGGGCGATGAAAGGCGAACACGTTTTCGACGGCTACATTTCCGACGCCGGGAACCTGGAAGCGCGGCGGGCAATCGATGCCGTCGTCGGGCGCTTGAACAGCGGCGAACCATTCTCCCGCGACAATATCGAGCGCGCACTCGAAGCGTACCTCGTTTCCTGACCAAGCCACCGCGCCGCTGTTCACGGAAAAACGATATTTTACATTTCAACATGGATCTGGCATGAGCAATCCCGTTATCCTCCTCAACGGCGCCGCCGGCGCCATCGGTGAAGCGACGGTGAAACGCTTTTCGGCCGAGGGCTGGCAAATCGCCGTCGTCTCCCTCTCGCATCCCGAGCGCCTGGAAGCGCTGGCCTCGGATACCGTGACGCCGATTGACATGGACATCCGCGACGCCGAATCGGTAAGGGCAGGGATCGCGTCCGTGGAAAATTCCCTGGGGCCGATCGAGGCAATCGTCAACAACGAGGGCTTCGTGCTGGCAGGCTCCGTGGAACAACTCTCCATCGACGACCTTCACCGCCAGTTCGATCTCCTGGTTTACAGCCTCGTGCGTGTCATCCAGGCGGCGCTGCCGCTCATGCGCGAGCGCGGACACGGCACTATCGTGAACGTCTCCAGCGTGGGAGGCCTGTTCGCCTTTCCCAGTCTCGGCGGTTATCATTCCGCCCGCTTCGCCGTGGAGGGATTGTCGGAAGCCCTGCGCCTCGAGGTCATGCCCTTCGGCATCCGGGTCAAGATCATCGAAACGGCGGTTGCGCAGTCGGATTTCGGGTTCCGGATCATCCGGGACAATACCCACCCTGCAAACGCGATTTACGGCGACGCCATGCGCCGTTACTGGCTTGAGATCGGCGCCAAGCTCAATCGTCCTTCCACGCCGGAGGAGATCGCCGACGCCATTTTCCACGCCGCGACCGACCCGTCCGAGACCCTTCGTTACTACGTCGGCGAAGACATCAAAAAAGTACTGGCGGAATATCGAAAAAGAAGCTACGAAGATTTCGCGGACTGGATGTTCCGGAAAAACAGCGACCAGGAAGACTTGTAAAGCCTTCTCACCCCGACCCTGTATACCACTTCACAGACGTATTTCGGATTTGCTATCTGAAAACTCGTTGTCGTTGTCGCTATCGTTGTAGCAATCGATCAACTTTTTGGTATTAGGTTTTAGGTATTGGGTGTTAGGGCTGTGGGTCCTTTGCGGCCTCTGCGCTTTCTTTGCGGCCTTTCGCCTACGCTAAAGCCTCGGCGGACAGGCTGCGGTGGAAATGACCGAAGACCGGGGACGGAAGACCGAAGACGCCGACAAGGGGACAAGGAGACCGGGAGACAAGGGGAGAGTCAGTTCGTAGTTCGTTGCTCGTAGCGCCGCATCAATATAGGATGTCATTCCGGACTTGATCCGGAACCCAGCGGATCTGTGACAGAGTGATGGTGGATTTGAAAATTAGAATTTGAAATTTGGAATTTGCTCTCTGAAAACTCGTTGTCGTTGTCGCTATCGCTGTCGCAATCGATCAACTTTTTGGTACTAGGTTTCAGGTATTGGGTGTTAGGGCTGTGGCTCCTTTGCGGCCTCCGCGCTTTCTTTGCGGCCTTAGCGGTAAAAACCGTTGAAACGGTTGCGATACATGCTTGATAGTGAATGCGTCTCCCACGGATGAATCCGTGGGCTGTGTTTGCTGATCCGTTGCGAAACCGTATTCATCAATCCGCCAATTCGCCCATTCAAAAATTCATTTAGAATCCAGCATTTAGAATTTAGAATCGCTCTTCCGTCGTCCGTGGTCTGTGGTCAGATCCACCAATTCTGGATTTGGCCCGAAGAACGGAGGTAAACCCAAAAAGCGGGGCAGGAA
>JAADGX010000092.1 GCA_013152135.1 Chlorobiota bacterium | reverse complement strand
CGTGGGCAGGAGCATGAGCGCGGTGTCGAATTTCAACCGGCGAAGTTCCCGCACTTTCGCCCGGAATCCTTTTCTTCCCCCGTCGGCGCCTTCGAAATCATCGAGAAGGATGCGGTCGAGATGGGGATTGTGTCGAAGCAGCGGCGCGGTGTGGGGGCGGACGAGTGCGGCGATGAATGCCTCCGGGGATGTTTGGCGCAAGGCGCGGATGAGCGGCGTGGCCATGATGACGTCGCCGATACGATCCGGCCGGATGATCAGGATGCGACGCGGTCGTTTCATCGTTCAACCGGCGTTGAGACGGGGCGCTGCATTTCCCACATGTACAACTGGACCTGGAGCTTGTTCAGGGCGTGGATGCTGGAGAGCACCAGGCCTTCCCATCCGTCACGGAATCCCTGCTGGAACACGAATTTCTGAATGAAGGCGATGGGAGGACGAAGAATCACGTCGAGAACCCCGACGTTTCGGCGGGTCATTTTTTCTTCCGCTTCGAGCCGGGCATAATCCAGGTTTTTCTCCAGCATGTGGCGGACGTTGGGAATGGTAAAATGAAGCAGGGGAGATGCGAGGTGGCGCCGTTCCCCGTTGACCACGAATCCCTCGTGCACGAGGCGCTCGGTCACGGTGGTTTTCTCCCTGCGCAGCAAGCGCAACTGGTAGTCCGGGTACCAGCCCATGTGGCGAATCCACTTCCCGTGAAAGAACGATTTTCGTGGAACGTAAAACCCGTCGGCAACAGGATTCCCAGCCAAAACCTCGGCTATTTCACGTTGCAATTCCGGCGTCGCTCTTTCGTCGGCGTCGATGCTGAATACCCAATCCCTGCCCGCGCGCTCCAGGGCGGCGCGCTTTTGCTTCGCATAGCCCTCGAAAGGCTTGTAGAAAACATGCGGCGTGAATTCGCGGGCGATTTCCGCCGTCCGATCCACCAGCATGGAATGAACGACGATGATCTCGCCCGCCCATGCCACCGTTTCCAGGCACGAACGGATGTTGTGCTCCTCCGCACCGGCTATGAGAATCACAGAAACGTCGTCCAATGAATGGTGTTTATCCATCAGCACAAAAATAGGGAATTGAAAACGAAAACCACCACGACACCCCGTACGCTGTTGAATACCGGCTTCATCAACCCTCAACCCCGGGCATAGGGGTGGATTTTTTTCTCCGCCGGGGAATGAAAACCAACGCGTCCATTGTTCTCATTACAATGCAGGGAAGAATCTCTGCCACCTGGACAGCATATCAGGCGGGTATGAAATGACGGACACTTCTATTCAATACACGTGACGAGGGTTTCTCGATGAGGCAATTGGTTACCATTCTTATTCTTCTTGGCGGAGTGTTTTCAACGGCACGGGCACAGGTCATCTACTGGCAGGAAAACGGCGTTCCCGTATGCACGGAAAAGGGCCTGCAACGACGACCGGCGCTGATCCCCGATGGGAACGGTGGCGCGTTCATTACGTGGGAGGATTTCAGGCGCGGTTCCTGGTCCGATATTTACGCGCAGCGTATTGACCGCAACGGCAACGTGCTCTGGAAGGAGAACGGCGTCGCGGTGTGCGAAGAAGCGGGAAACCAGTACCTGGCGGGAATCATTCCCGACGAAAAAGGCGGAGCCATCATCGTGTGGTGGGACCGGCGCGGATCGTCGTACGATGTGTACGCCCAGCGCCTCGCTCCGGATGGAAGCCTGTCCTGGACGCCCGTATCGGGAAAGCCCGTATGCGTCATGCCCGGGGACCAGTACCTGGCCTCGATCGTGCCCGACGATCACGGCGGCGTTATTGTTTTCTGGCAGGACCGCCGGAACGGTCTATCCGACATCTACACCCAGCGCCTCGACCGGGACGGAAATATCCTCTGGGCAGAGAACGGCGTTCCCGTTTCCACGTCGGCAGGAAAACAGCTCTATCCTCAGGCGACCCGTGACGGCTACGGCGGCGCATTTGTCGTTTGGACCGACAAGCGCACCGAAGACGACATCTACGCCCAGCGCGTCAACGCCGACGGGTCCCTGGCCTGGGACACGACCGGCGTTCCCGTCGTGACATTCCCTGGACGCCAGGTTCTGCCCCGCGTGGCGACCATTGGATCGGACAGGCTTATCGTCATTTACCTGGACTACGGAAGCGGCTCGGGAACCGACCTCGTGGCGCATATCGTGGATGGATCGGGCAAGCTGCTACTCGGGAAGTACGGGAAAAAACTGGCCCAATCCGAAGAATCCCAGGCCGGACTGACGCTCACGTCCGCGCCGAACGGCAGCGTCATCGCCGGTTGGACTGACTACAAGGGCGGTTCCACCACCGGCGATATCTACGTCCGAACCATCGATTCAACCGGGGTCGTCAACCAGATACCGGTGGACGGAACGTCAATAACGGCGGGCGCTCCAGACGCCCAAGAGAATCCGACCATGATAGGCGACGGGTTCAACGGCGGATTCGTGGCGTGGCAGGATCGCCGCAGCGGAAACGATTTCGATCTCTACATGCGGAGGTTCAACAATCGCGGCGCCATGTGGAAAAACCAGGGAGTGCTTCTGACCAAGGAATCCAGGAACCAATTGGCGCCCAGGATGATCGAAAGCGAAAAGGGAACAGCCATCATCGCCTGGTACGACGGGCGGGTGATGGACGGCGTTGCCGATATCTACGCGCAGCGCGTCGGATACACGCCGTGGCTCGAAGCCCCGGACTCATTCCGGATGGAGGACACCTGGGGGGGGAAAACCAGCCGCAAGATTTACACGATAAAAAACAATGGCGGCGATACGCTCCGGATTTACAACTTCAACTTCGCCGGCGGCAACACCAGGGACTTCTCCATCATCACCAGTCTTTCATTCCCCATCCAGCTCGCGATGGGTGAAAAGCTTGACGTGGAACTGGAATTCTCGCCCGGTAGAGGGGGAACGCGATCCACAAAGATGAGGCTCAACACGAACGCCCCCGGCTCGCCGCATTTCATTCCGCTGAGCGGCATCGGCATCGAACCGAAGATAGAAGTCACACGGAATTTCTGCTCCTTCGGGCTTCTTCGCATCGGGCGGTACAAGGATTCCACGCTGGCCGGGTGGATACGCAGCAGCGGTACGGGAACGCTGCGACTCGATTCCGCGTGGATCGACGGCGACTACCCCCAGTATTATTCCATCCTTTCACCTTCATTTCCGGTTTCCCTCGCGCCCGATTCCGCCCTGGCGCTCACGGTTCGGTTCAGACCCGGTTCCCGGGGATTGAAACGTGCTTCGTTGTTACTCCGGCACAATGCAGGTACGGAACCGGCCGAGATCAAGCTCGCGGGTTCCGGGGATTTCGCGCGGTTGGTGTACGCTCCCGTGTCCATCAATTACGGAAAAATTCCCCTGAACTGGGATCCGGGAAAGGAGATCACGATGACGGCTTCCGGCTCGATGGGGCTTTCGATTTACTCCATCTCACTTGTCGGCGCTGATACTGCCGATTTCCGGCTCGTGGGAGTTCGTTCGTACGAGCTGGAAAACGGGCAAACGCACCGGGTGTGGGTGCATTATAATCC
>JAADGX010000204.1 GCA_013152135.1 Chlorobiota bacterium | reverse complement strand
CGTAATTCTCCGGAAGGCTCGACGCATTAACGACGCGCACGTCCTTGCCCAACCGGCGAAGGACGTGATACAACCCGTACTCACACCCCAAACCGTCACCGTCCGGATTGACGTGCGTGGTCAACAGAAACGAGTTACTCTCGTTAAGTAATCGGGCAATGTCTTCTATCGATGATAAAGGTACGGACACGGTCAATCCTCGTCGTGGTTACATGCTCTCAAGTTCGTCCGCCAGGAGCTGCTTGTAGTGCAATTCCGCGTACATTCCTCCGAGTTCGAGGAGTTCGTCGTGGGTGCCTTGCTCGGCAATTTTCCCCTCCGACAAAACAATTATGTGATCAGCGTGTTTCACGGTGGAAACACGGTGGCTGATGATGATGCTGGTCCTGTCCCGCATGATTTCCTGGAGATTCTTCAGGATCTTTTCTTCCGTATGCGTATCCACTGCGGACAACGCGTCATCAAGGATGAGAATGGGCGGCTTCCGCAAAACGGCCCTCGCTATGCTTATTCGCTGCTTCTGTCCCCCGGACAACGTGATTCCCCGTTCGCCCACGTAGGTTTCGTACCCCTTCGGAAACTCCATGATGGAATCATGGATGGCGGCGACGCGAGCGGCGTATTCCACCTCTTCCCGCGTGGGGTTATCCACTCCAAACGCAATATTCCTGAAAATCGTGTCGGAAAAAAGAAAAGTTTCCTGGGTCACGTAGCCGATGTGATCCCGAAGCGTACGGACGGGGACCTTCCTGACATCATACCCGCCCACACGAAGAACGCCTTCCGTAACGTCGTAAAGGCGGGGAATGAGATTGACCAGCGTCGTTTTTCCAACGCCGGTCTGGCCGACGATTGCCAGCGAGGCCGACGGTGGTATATCCAGGCAAACGTGACGCAAGATCCAGGGAGAACTTTCCGTGTATCGAAAACTGACGTCGTCGAACTCGATCCTGCCGTCAAGCTTTGTAATGCTGTGATCGGTATGTTCGTTGTCGGAGATTTCCGGCCGCTCCTTGAAAATGCTCTGGATCCTCCCCATGGATGCCGCCGCCCTCTGGACAAGGTTGATTACCCATCCGACGGCAATCATGGGCCAGATGAGCATCCCGACATAAATGATAATCTGCGTCAGAGCTCCCAGCGTAAGCGCCCCGTCGATTACCAACGTACCGCCGTACCACAACACGATGACGATGGAAAGCCCGACCAGGAAACTCAGGGCGGGCATCATGAACACTTGCACGCGGGCCAGGCGAAGGTTCTTTTTCAGGTACGACCAGCTCAAGTCTCGGAACCTCCCGATCTCGTATACCTCGCGCACATACGCCTTGACCACACGGATGCCCGAAAGGTTTTCCTGGGCGCGCGAAGTCAGAAGCCCATAGTGCGACTGGATGTCTTCAAAGCGATCGTGTATGATTTTTCCCAACCGGTACACGATAAAGGACACCGCGGGCATGGGCGCAAGCGCGAGCAGGGTCAACGCCGGGTTGATGATCAACATGATGCCCAACGTGATAACGAAGGTGAAAATCGTGTTGGCGGAATACATCACCGCGGGTCCCACGAACATGCGTACGGCGTTGATATCATTGGAGGCATACGCCATGATCTCGCCCGTGGAACGATTGTGGAAAAACCGGATGGAAAGCCCCTGGATGTGGTTGTAGAAATCGTTGCGCAGATCGTATTCCACTTCGCGCGAGGCAACGATTATGGTCTGGCGTGTCAGAAAAAGAAAGAACCCGCTGATCGCGGCGGTACCAACGATGAGCAACGCCAGCGATGCCAGCCCACTGGACGAGATGCCCTTCTCGATTCCATCGATGGCCTGGCGGATAAATTGCGGAACGAATACTTCGAAAATGGTGGAAAGCAGGATGAACGCGATGCCAAGAATGAATTGCTTACGATGCTTCCTGAAGTAGGGCGCCAGGGATGAAAGCTGGCGGTATGAATTCATCCGTTCGAAAAATTTCATGTCCTTCCGGCACCGCGTACACGATGGATAATCGCGGGCGCTTCATACCAACTATGCAGAACAGCATCGGCGGCGGTCTTTTCCTGGCGCGGTTCTATCAATTGGGTGGCGGGGTCGCCCGTGTACAAGATCGCTTTGAAGCCGGCCTTCTTGGCCCCGGCGACATCCGTCCGCTCAATATCGCCAATATGAATGCTATCCTCCGCCTTGCCATCCAACGCATCGAGGGCCATTTGAAACACTTCCGGACGCGGCTTCGACACTCCGGCTTCGTCGGAGAAGACCATCGCGGTGAAATAGCGGGCGACACCCAGCCTGTCCAGTACCTGCCTCAAGACGCTGCCGGGAGAAAACGCCGTATCGGAAATCAGAGCGAGGCGATTGGTTTCCGCCAGGCCGGGGAGAACTTCCGCGACGCCGTCCAGAAGACGCGGCGGAGCATGGAGGATGCTTTCCGCGAATGCCTTGACCACCTCGTCGTGAACGTCTTCCGGCACCTCGATACCCAGGCGGGTCCATATTTCCCTTATGATTTCCGATGTGGTCAGGGTGCGGTGTTCGCGGCGCCAGACGTCGAGAAAAACCTGCTGGCCCGCGAGGTAAGCGTTTTGCAATTCCTCGTCGGACCTGTTTTCACCGATTCGGCGCGTCGCGTTCCGAAGCGCTTCGAACCGGATGCGGCGGCGTTCATCGCCGTTGCTACTGTCCACCAGCGTATTCCAGAGATCAATCGTCAATACCTGCATCACGGGTTCGTCGGCTCGATCCGATCGAAGCCGGTGTACTTTCTCAGGGGTTCGGGCACGATGACAGCGCCATCGGCTGTCTGGTTGTTCTCCAGCAATGCGACCATCAGCCGCGAGGTCGCCAAACCGGAGCCGTTGAGGGTATGAACGAATTCCGGCTTCGCTTTCGGTTCTCTCTTGAACCGGATGTTCGCACGCCGCGCCTGGAAGTCCTCGAAATTGCTGCACGACGAAACTTCCAGCCAACGCTGCTCGCCAACGGCCCATGCTTCGATGTCGTACGTCTTGGCGGAAGCGAAGCTCGTATCGCCCGAGCACAGCAGCAGCACACGGTAGGGGATATTCAACGCCTGCATTATACCTTCGGCGTGACCGGTGATCTGTTCCAGCGCATCATAGGAGTTCTCGGGAAGAACGAACTTGACCAGTTCGACCTTGTTGAACTGGTGCACGCGAAGGAATCCCTTGGTTTCTTTTCCGTAGGAGCCCGCTTCGCGTCGGAAACAGGCGGAATACCCGCACAAGGAAACCGGAAGATCTTCGAGCCTGAGCATTTCGTTCCGGTACAGGTTGGTCAGGGGCACTTCGGCTGTGGGGACGAGATACAAGTCTTCACCTTCGCATTTGTACATGTCCTCCGCCATCTTAGGGAGCTGGCCCGTGCCGGTCATCGAAGCTTCGTTGACGAGGAACGGCGGGAATACTTCGCGGTACCCGTTCGCCGCGGTATGCACATCGAGCATGAAGTTTATCAGTGCGCGCTCGAGGGCCGCGCCTTTGCCCATGTACACGGGGAAACCGCTGCCAGTGATTTTTGCTCCCCGCT
>JAADGX010000162.1 GCA_013152135.1 Chlorobiota bacterium | reverse complement strand
ACACGTTCTTCTCCAGTCGGAGCTGGTACGACTGGTCGGTGATTTCGCGGTCGATGGCCGCGTCCTTGCGCGTGACCGTCTGGTATTCGTCGAGGGTGGTGTATGCGCCCGTCAGTTTGAAAGCGGGAACGCCGAAGATGGATCCGTTGTAGTTCAGCCCGATGACGTTGTTGCGGCGGTCGAGTTTCTCGCGATCCCGCCCGTTGTTGTAATCCGTGGAGGTATAAAACCAGGTCGCTCCGACGGTGTTCGGATTGTCCCCGGAGGAAGGAACGTCGTAGGTAGCGGATGCCGAATGGTGCAGGGACGTGTTGGTGAGCCGCTCGTCGTCCGTCCGCGAATCCACGAACGCGCGCTTCCAGCCGCCCTTCCGGAAGGAATAGACGCCGTTGAAACCGCCGCCGGACTGGTGAAGTTGTGCACCCCAGATACCGGTGTTGTAGGTCCCGATTTGCTGGTGGAGGCGCACCAGGTAATCGGTTTCGCGAGCGGGCACGATGTTGATGACCCCGGAGAACGCTTCCGGGCCGTACAGGCTCGTATTGCCGCCCTTGATGATCTCGAACCGCTCGACGCCGTAGAGGTCGATCAGCGATATGTCGTACACGTTGTCGTAGGTGCTGTTCAACCGGATGCCGTCGTACATGACCACCACGTCGTCTGGATTGCCGCCGCGCAGGGACAGTTCCTTCCTGCCGCTCAGTTCCTCCTCCACCTGCATGCTGTGGTCGGTGCGGAGCAGGTCGCCCGCGTCCACGTAACCGCGGCTTTCAAAATCCCGCGCTTCGATAACGGATACCGTTACGGGAAGCTCCTTTTCGTAAAGCGCCGATCGCCTCGCCCGCCCGCGCACTTCCACCTGTGGCATGCGAATGACCCGTGGACGCATGTAGATCGTCTTCATCTTGGCGACAACGCCAACGGGTAGTTCCAGCTTTTCATACGCGACGTGCCGGAAAACGATCTTCTCCTCCGTCCCGGTGTCGCGAACGCGCAGCGTAAATGCTCCCGAAACCCCGGTCGTTGCGCCCGCATCCGTTCCGGGGATGAACACGCTGACGTCGCGGATCGGTTGGTACGTGTTCTGATCACGAACCTCGCCTTTGATCACTCGTTCCTGGGCGAAAGTATATCCCTTGGCAGGGACGAAGAAAAACAGGATGATGAAAAATCGAACGGTGGTTTTCACGGCGTATCGTATACTGGCGCTTGGAAGTTCAATATAAGAATCAAACGAGCCAAATCAGATGGGAGCCCGTAATGCATGGATTTCGCTCGGGTCCAAGCTGTTCTTCGAGCAGGGTGAGTGAAAAAGGTCCATCAAAGTAATAACACGTGAAGACGAAAAACGATACACTTCGTGCGTGTCTCGGGAGTTCCACGGGTCTTTTCTCATTCAACAGTGAAAGCGCCGCCTACCTTGATCAAGCAGAAATAGACGGAGAGCAATGCAATGACTGATCTTCAGTAGCGGCGTTCAGCGTACGAGCAGCATGGCGCGGGACAAGGCCTGACCATTCCAGACCAGGCGAGCAATGTAGATTCCATCGGACAATTCGGCGCCGTTCAGCGTAACGGAATTCTCTCCCGGGAGCAGGTTGCTTCCTTTCCTGTGAAGAATGGTTCTCCCCAGTGCGTCGATGATTTTGAAGTCGGCGTTCCGGTAGCCGTCGGGTGGGAGATTGAAACGAATGATCGTGAACGGCGAAGCGCTTCCGAACGGGTTGGGGTAGTTCCGGTCGAGCCGGAGCATCACCGGCGCCGTTGCGCCCGATGCGGAAAGGAGAATGCCGTCGAGCTGGGGAGCGAGGTTTCCGCTCGAGGTGCGGTCGGCGAGTTCGCACGCGGCCGCGGCCACAAGAATGTAGGTCGGTATACCGCTTGTACCGGACGGTTCCACGGCGGTCCTGATGCTGAGATGATCGAACACGGCGAACGCGTCGTTGTCCACCGCGCCGGGGACGGAGCGGCCGCTGATGTATTCCACGTACGAGCGATCGGGATTCAGGCGAACGAACCGCGCTCCCTCGCTGCGGAATCCCTCGTACTGGATGAGAACGTGGGGATGGTCGAGCGCGGTCTGGACGTGATCCTGCTCGGAAGCCACGACGAGGAACATGAGACCGGGAATCGAGGAAACGGCTTCATCGATCCAGTATTCGCCGTTTCGCAGGCGCCAGTAGTCGCGCGTCTCCTGAACGGTGGCGATATGCGCGGGCGGCGATGACGGCACCAGGCCGCGGTCGTATGCGGCCGTTGTAACGCGAACCGAGTAAAAAGCCCGGATCCCGCCGCCGGTTTCCCGTACAAGCGGATTGGGGATGAAATCGGTTCCACGGTCCGGGACGTTGTTTCCGTTGATGTCGAAGTACAGGCCGCCGCGGAGCCTGGTCGGCGGGCTCGTCGTGACGTCGAGCCCTGCGGTCAACGTGTCGCTGTACGCGACGGTCGTAAGATCCCAGGTGCCGTCATCGGGGTTGTAGGCGGGATTGGTGACGGGGTTGGGGTTGCCGGGCCGCGGTTTGGCGCCTGCTTCCGCGCCCACCATGCCGTCGCCCACCGGCGATTCCCAGTTCACGATCCATGCGAGCTTGGAAAGAGAGTCCGCGTGAAGACCGGCCGCGACGATGGTGGCGTTGCCCCCGTTGGACATCCCGGCGAGGCCGACGTTGGAGTACATCGGTGTTATGGAGCCGGTCAGGTCTCCCAGGTATTTTCCGTCGAGGTTGGAAATCTCGCCCATGGCGAACCGCGCCACGTCGCGAAGGGCTTTCAGGCAATTCTCGCCGCGGTCGTCGTACGTTCCCCCGCTCTTGGTGGCGCCTCTGCCGCCCCCGGGGAAGTTGAACCGGATTTCAATGAACCCGTGCTCGCCGAGCCTGGCGCCGGAAATGTTGGCGCCACCTGATGAAAAGCCGCCCTGGACGTAAATGATGACGGGCGCTCCGCGACCGCCGTACCGCGGCTGCAGCGGCAGAGTGACGCGGCAATACAGGCCCTCGCTTCCGGCGACTTCCGAGGGAACGCGAACGTCGAAAGTCTGGGGTTGAGCAATAGAGGTCACCGGGTATCCGGGGGAGAGGATCAGCGCAAAGATAAACAGGCGGAATAACATCATGGAGGGGGCTTTCATGGTTCACCTTCTTTCCTGGGTACGTGGAATTTGAACGTCGGTAGCATATGCTGTGACACCGCTGCCGGGCGGCTGGTTTAATCCTGGCGGTCGGGTTCCGGTGAAATATAAAAAGAGAGCGGCATCGAGCCGCTCTCAGATCGTGTTTGACGGGTGCGCCTTATTTCAGAAACGTCATCTTGCGTGTGAGCACGCTGCCGTTTGTTTCGAGCCTGTAGATGTACAACCCGGCAGGCATCCCGGCGGCGTTCCAGGTGACGGTGTAATTTCCCGCCTGCTTGTAATCGTTCACGAGCGTGGCAACTTCCTTTCCGAGGAGGTTGTACACGCGGAGACTTACCCTGCCTGCTGCCGGTAACCGGAAGGTCACGGCCGTGAGCACGGTGGTTGCCGAGGAGGCCGGACCGAAGGGGTTGGGATAGTTCTGATCAAGCGACATGCGGCTTGGGCTGCC
>JAADGX010000011.1 GCA_013152135.1 Chlorobiota bacterium | reverse complement strand
TTTCGCGTCGCCCCCGAAGGACCGGGTGTTGATGATGGGGTTGTCCGGATTGTTGTTCACGTCCGCCACGGGGGCGAAGTTCTGGTTCACGCCTATCAGGATCGATTCCTCCGCGATGGCGCGTCCCACCCTGTAGGCGAGTGTGGCGTCGCCGGTCGCGCCCAGGGCCATGGCGCTGGGATAGCAGGTTGCTCCCTTCAGGCGCATACCGGGGCCGTATTCGAAATCGGCGGCGATGAGCAGCGGGGTCCGGCTCCAGGCCTGCATTGAATCGATCATGATTCGCGCGCTCTCCGGGTCTCCGCGGGAGATGAGAAATCCACCGACTTCCACCGTATCCAGCAGGGCGTGGAGCTGGTCGAGCCGCGTCGAATCTGATGACGAGTAGGTAAACGGCATCACGCACTGTGCGGCAATCTGGCGGAGATCGAGTGTGGCGATAACGCTGTCCACCCAGGGCGACGTGATTACGCGCGACGGAGCGGTAGCCGTCGGTTCAGGCACGGCGGCGCTCGGCGGGAGCGCCTGTTTGCTCGAGTCCGCGGTTTGTTTTGCGAGTCGATGGGGCGCGAAGATGCTCCGCACCTGGCTGCAGCCGCTGAGAACGCTGAAGGCGACAACGGCTGAAAGCGCAAGCGAAGCAAGGCGCGAATAATGTTTCCGGTTTTCCATCGATATCAAGGTACGACACAGTGGCCTTTCAGAAAACATCGCTTGCATGAGGAAGCGGCGGACAGTAGGTTTCATGGGCGAAAGTCTTCGATGGTGGGAAAGTCGCCGTCGGATGTCTCGCGAAATAATGTCACCATGGAGTAACGATCGTGCCTCTCGATATTATCAATGTGCTTGCGGAAGAACTTCAGCTTGCGGCCTGGCAGGTCTCCAACGTGATCGACCTGCTGGAGGAAGGAGCGACGATTCCGTTCATGGCTCGCTATCGCAAAGAACGGACGGGCGAGTTGGATGAAACGCAATTGCGCGCGCTGGAAAACCGGTACAGGTATTACCAGGACCTGGAAGATCGAAAGAAAACGATTCTTCAATCCATAGAGACGCAAGGCAAGTTAAACACGGAGTTGAAGGAACGCATAGAGTCGTGTCGCATCCGGACGGAGCTGGAGGACCTGTATCTTCCTTACCGCCCCAAGCGGCGCACGCGCGCCACCATCGCAGTGGAACGCGGCCTGGAACCGCTGGCACGTCGTATCCACGAGCAGGATGATCCGCGTCTCGACCTTGCGGAAACCGCGGCGCCGTTCGTGGACGCGGAAAAAGACGTGCCGGACACGGAAGCGGCACTCCAGGGAGCCGCCGACATCCTGGCCGCAGAAGTCGCTGAATATGCGCCGTACCGTTCGTACCTGCGCGAGTTCATCCGGCGGAACGGCGTTCTCACGAGCCGGGTGCGGAAGAAATTCCGGGAAGAAAAGACCAAGTTCGACACCTACCGGGATTACTCCGTTCCTCTCTCGCGCATTCAGTCCCATACGCTGCTCGCTCTCCTCCGAGGTGAAGCGGACGGGGTGCTGACTCTCGGCGTCGAGTACGAGCGCGAAGCTGTAGAGACGTACCTGGAGGAAAAGGATATCCGAGTTGGTCCCGGACCGGTACGGGACTTCCTGGCCGGCGTGATTCACGACGCGCTGTCCAGGTTGCTCGAACCGTCCATCGTCACGGAGGTGATGAAAGAGCAGAAGGAGGAAGCGGACCTCGAAGCCGTCGAAGTGTTCGGCAAGAATCTACGCAACGTGTTGCTGGCTCCTCCCGCCGGCATGCGCCCGACCATCGGCATAGATCCCGGCTACCGCACCGGCTGCAAGGTGGCGGTGGTGGACAAGACGGGGCGGCTTCTCGAGCACGTTACCATTTATCCGACACCGCCTCACAACCGCACCGGCGAGGCCATGGGAATTGTTGACGACCTCATCTTCCGGCATGGTATCGAGCTCATTGCCATCGGGAACGGCACTGCCTCGCGTGAAACGGAAGCGTTCATTGACAGCGTGCTGGCGGTGGGGGATTACGATCCGAAGCCGCTCAAGGTCATCGTCAGTGAGGCGGGCGCGTCGGTGTACTCCGCCAGCGAGGCCGCGGCCGAGGAGTTCCCCGACCTCGACGTCTCCATCCGTGGAGCGGTCAGCATCGCACGGCGTTTGCAGGATCCCCTGGCGGAACTGGTCAAGATCGATCCCAAGTCCATCGGGGTTGGGCAATACCAGCACGATGTGGACCAGAAACTGCTGAAGCGAAAATTGGACGAAGTCGTTGAGAGCTGCGTGAACTTCGTGGGTGTGAATCTTAACCTCGCTTCGAAAGAGCTTCTCTCCTATGTCTCGGGGTTGAATAAAACGGCAGCGGGAAACATCGTGGCCTATCGCGACCGGCACGGGAGCTTCCGAAACCGGGAGGAACTTCTGAAGGTGCCGCGCTTCGGTGAGAAAATGTTCGAGCTGTCAGCGGGGTTCCTCCGCATTCGCAACGGTGACAATCCTCTCGACAACACCGCGGTGCATCCGGAGAGTTACGCCATCGTGCGGAAGATGGCCGATGATCTCGGACTTGCCGTCGAAGATCTCGCGAAGCATCCCGAACGTGTCCGGGAAATCGATCTCAAGCGTTATTGTACGGACACGGTAGGATTGCCCACGCTTAAAGACATCGTCGAAGAGCTCCTGAAACCGGGCAGGGATCCCAGGGAAGAATTCGCGTACGCCAGCTTCCGCGAAGGGATCGAAACGATCGAGGATCTCAAGGAAGGTATGCAGCTGGAGGGGGTTGTTACCAACGTGACGCGGTTCGGGGCTTTCGTGGATATCGGCGTTCACCAGGACGGCCTGGTACACGTCTCGCAGCTTGCGGACCGCTATGTCCGCGATCCTCACCGCGTGGTACACGTGGGGCAGATCGTCAAAGTCACCGTGCTGAAAGTGGACCTGGAGCGAAAACGGATCGGGCTTTCCATGAAATCTCAACCCGCCACTGAAGCATGATCGCCGGGAAGCGTTGTATCTGTTTTTCCATTGTCCATAAATCCGGTATTGACGTGGTATATGCTTGACACTTCGTGCACCGAAATTTATATTAAATGGTGAACCAGTCACTAAGATTTACCATAATGCACAAAAAGACTCTGCTCGTCTTGTTACTTCTCACAATATTCATCGGCCAGTCCGCATGGTCGCAGGATTCAGGCAAGCGGATTGTGTTCGATGAACATTACCGCGGGAAGAAAAAGAAGAAAACGCTGGAAGAAAAAGACTTGATCCCGAGAAAGCATGCCTGGGGTTTCGACATGATGGTATCCTCGGACGGGTTTGGTTTCGGTGGGTGGTTCTACCGGAACTTCAACGACGTTCTGTCGGCGTTCGTCCAAACCAACATGGCGGAATCGAAGGATTCGCGGGAATTCGAAACCTACGACCTGTACGGGAACTCGTACTCCATAAACAAGATCAACCGGATCTTCCGGATACCGATATTCGTCGGGTTGCAATACCGTCTTTTCAAAGATGAGATCCAGGACAATTTCCGTCCTTTTGTAAACGGCGGAGCAGGACCTGTTTTCATTTACACCACACCCGCCAAGGAAGAATTC
>JAADGX010000122.1 GCA_013152135.1 Chlorobiota bacterium | reverse complement strand
CCCGGCACCACCGGGAGCTCTTTCTTGACACCGTAGATACCGTGGATGAAAGCCAGATCGACGGGGTTGATCGGCGCAGCGGCAACACGCACCAGGACCTCACCCGGTCCCGGCGCGGGCACTTCCTTCTCCACTACCCGCAGCCCCGATTCCCAGGAACCGTAAGCGGTAAGTTCCACCGCTTTCATGACGCGGGGAATTCGAGGTGAAACCACTCGTGATTCAGTCATGCAACGATTCCCGGAATGTTGACATCACATCTCCCCGGCCAGCTTGCGCAAGCGAACGTCTTCCAGCGCTTTTCGCAGTTCCCGGTAAAACGCTTCCGCCACCGCGCGCTCCCTGCGATGGATTTTCAAAGACAGTTGCGTGGTCTCGTGACCGGGCACTTTTTCGAACACGCCGAGATGCAACGAATGGAAGATGAGCCGTGCACGGAACCAGGACTTCTTGAACACGATGTCTTTTATTTCGGTCATGGGCACGCGGATGGTCTTGACCTTGGACTTGAAGACTTCCAGGAGGTTGTCGGAAACCTGGAATTCGAAAACGAGCGTATCGTCGGAATACCGGAGGATGCCCTTTGCCTTGGCTAAGCCATGATACACTTCGTCTATTTCAAACGGGAGATGGTCGTCTTCCAGCAGCATTGCGTGTCCTGTATATGCCCGGCGTTTACTTGCTCCCAAAGCTACGAAAACGCCCGTGTTGTTTCCAACTCGATTTCCCGCGACCGGCCGCGCGGGCGGATTGTTCAGTTGCCCATCAGGGGCCAGTACTTGAGATCGATGAGCGAAGCGGGCAGCATCGGCATGGGAACCCCGTTGTATCGCAGCATGAATTTCAGAAATTCTATTTTCTTTTCAATGTCACGATTGAAGACAGTGCCGGAGCCGACGAGCCCTCCTAAAAGCTTGCTCAAATCAAACAGCCCGGGCACGGGATATTCCACGATCCCAACTTCGTCGCCGGGTTCGAATCCCGCCCGCTGTTTTGCGACGTCCACAGCCGTGGTCAAGCCCCCGAGTAAATCCACGAGGCCGTTGTCCAGACCGTCGTAACCCGACCAGATCCTGCCTTGGGCGATGGAATCGATCCCTTCCGCCGTACGTCCCCGTCCCTCCGCCACTTTTGCCACGAACTCCTTGTACAAGTCGAGAATAATTCCCTTCATCCGCGCGTGCTCCGCCCTGGTCAGATTCCTGTCCGGCAACATGCCGAACAATCCGAATCCGAGGTCGGCGTGTTCGCCGCGCTTGACGAAGTCCGTGCTCATGCCGAGGCTTTCCTTCAGATCGAGATTGTAAAACCAGCCGCCGATCACACCGATGGAACCGGTAATCGTCGTGGGGGCGGCAATGATGGTGTCGCCGTACATGGAAAGCCAGTATCCGCCGGACGCGGCCACGCTCCCCTGTGAAACGATGACCGGTTTCTTTTCACCACATTTTTTGATTGCTTCAGCAATGATATCGGAAGCCAGGGCGTCACCGCCGGGAGAATCCACGCGCAGCACGACTGCTTTCACGCTGCCGTCATTCGTGACGTTCTCGACGTCCTTCACAAGCTTCCTGGCCGCAATGCCCACGTCCATGTCACAAACGCCGAGCGCGTAGATGATGGCGATCTTCGGCTTGCTGCCCCAGTGATGATCGGGCAATTCCCGCGTGTCGGCAATGGAACCGGGCTGTATCAGCCGCGCTTTTTTCCCTTCAAGGGTCGTGATGACGCTGTCAACCGCATCCCAGCGGCCAAGCGTATCCACGAGACCGAATTCCAGGGCCGCGCGCGAAAGGAAGATCATGGTGTTGTTCACAAGACTGTCAAACCTGGACGGCTCAATGCCTCTTCCTTCGCAGATGTCATTCTTTGCAAGTCGGTAGTAATCATCCACGATAGCCTGGAGTTGCTCGCGATCGGCGTCCGACATGTCGCTGCGGGAGAAGGTCTCGTTCGCGGATTTGTACTTGAGAAACCGCCACTCCTCGAACCCGATGCCAAGCTTTTCCAGTGTGCCTTTCACGTACATGCGACCGAGAAGAAATCCCTCCAGCGTAATCGTGCCCAGCGGGTCCATCACGATCTTGTCGGCCACCGACGCCAGGTGATACGCGCTGATGCCGCCGCGATCAATATAGACCACGACTTTCTTCCCCGACGATTGAAAGTCCTTGAGCTTCTCACGTATCTCCCACAGGAATTCTTTTCCGACACTCATACCGGACAGGTTCAGCGCCAGTCCCTTGACCGCCGGGTCGCGCTTTGCCGCTTCAATCTGTTGAAGAATTTCCAGCAGTGTGCGGGAATTATCGAACCAGCGGAACTTCTGGTACTTGATCGGTTTTTTCATGTCGTACTTCACGTATTTCGGACCCGGTATAAGATCGGGCAAGAACGACCGGTCCCTCGTTCCAATCCTGATGGAATGCGTGTTGTACACGCGATCACTCCCGTTATCGGAATTCACCTGTTCAGTGTACCCCATTGTTCCCAAGCTGATCTGGACGGCGGCGGAGAACGCGTCCGTGTCGAAATATCGCCCGGCAACCCGCAGCCCCGGCAACGGCTCAACCACTGCGCCCGCGCTCCAGCGTCCATCCTGCCATTGTTGTCCTGATACAATCGCGTAATCCGCGAACAGCGTTACCAGCTCGTCACCGAAGGGACGAATGCCCAGGTCCACAACACCTTCACTGCCGTGAGGCATGAACGTGGTGTTCCAGATCAGGCCGAGAGATGCATAACGCACGGGGCGAATGAGCGCGCCAAGAGCATAGTTGTTCCTGCGATTCATGTCTTCGCGGTCCCCATAGACGGAGCTAAACCGATAACCCACGCTGAATTCTTTCGAGCCGAACGCGGAAGCGAAATACAATTCCGACGCGGAAAAATCATCCACGCTCTCGTTGTGTATCCCCAAAGCGAACTCCTGCCCGGCGTAGAAAATGCCGAGTCTCCGGTATTCCGCACTACCGGTGGGGTCCGTCCAGGAAACCATGAGATTGGCGGTGCGGGCATACGTGAGGAGCGCCGGGTTGTCGTACCCGTACAAGCCAAACTGCAACGCACCGGGCGAAGCCGGAAACAAGCGGGATTTTTCGTGATATGGCAGGAACCCGTTTTGCGCGGGCAAAACAACCGGTAGCAAAATGAACAGTAGCAGAAAAGACCGGGATATTTTCATTGTCTCCCTCATTGGTTTATAGACAGGATATTCAGCGGCTTCGATGGTTACAAACGGAGTCTTGATATGAAGAATTGCCGGAGTTCGTGTGGATTCAAATTTTCCGATACATCACCGGTAACGGCGCATGACGGGCCTTGTTTCCGACCTACGGGCAACCTCGATAAAACCCGCCCGTGAAAACACGTCGGCAAGCCCCTGCCAGGCAAAGGCGTCGGGCACCGAAGGTTTCTTCGGCTCGACAGGATAGCCTTCCACTATTTCCGCGCCACGGGAAAACGCGTATTCAACCGCCGCATCAAGCAATCGCACCGAGATTCCTTGCCTGCGGTGGGCTCGCGCTACGAAAAAACAAACGATGGCCCACACCGGTTCGTCATCAACACGTTTCGACACCCGCGACCGTTCGAGA
>JAADGX010000303.1 GCA_013152135.1 Chlorobiota bacterium | reverse complement strand
TTGGAAACGAGGTGGGAGGAAACGGATACCGGTTGCGTACCTACGCAAAACCCTATTTTGACGTCGGCCTGAAACTCAGCAGTAGGTTGGGAAAACACGAGCTGGCCTGTGTCCAGGACCACCACGGCCTTGATACCGAGAAAATCGCCCGCGAGGGTATCCAGCGCCGTCTTCCGCGGTTGATACGGGAAGCGACACTCGATGAGTACCGCCGCAAGCCTGATTTCGTGGATGAAATCGCCGAAACCCCGGACCTGCAAAGCATGTGGGACGATCACGTGTACGAAGAGGGGAACCAGTGGGGGATGGCCATCGACCTCAATGCCTGCACCGGCTGCGGTGCGTGCACCATCGCGTGCCAGAGTGAAAACAACATTCCTGTCGTGGGCAGGGACGAGGTGCTCAACGGCCGTGAGATGCATTGGATCAGGGTTGATCGGTACTTCCACGGCGAAGTTGAGAATCCGGAGGTTCGCGTTCAACCGGTGAGCTGCATGCAATGCGAGATGGCGCCCTGCGAGCAGGTATGCCCGGTCGGTGCGACGTCGCACGATGAAGAAGGGCTGAACACCATGGCTTACAACCGGTGCATCGGCACGCGATATTGCTCCAACAACTGCCCGTACAAGGTCCGGCGGTTCAACTTCTTCAACTATACCAAGGATCTCCCGGAAATTGTACAGATGGCACAGAACCCCGATGTCACGGTTCGCTTCCGGGGAGTCATGGAAAAATGCACGTACTGCGTGCAGCGGATCCAGCGCGAGAAAATCGCGGCCAAGCGTGAGGGGCGAGAACTCCGGGACGGCGATATTCGCCCCGCCTGCGAGGAAACATGTCCAACCCAGGCCATCGTGTTCGGCAACATCCACGATCCGGACAGCCGGGTGACGGAATGGAAACGCCGGAACCGCGACTACGCGTTACTTGGTGAATTCAATCTTCGGCCGCGCACGACGTACCTGGCCAGGCTGACCAATCCCAATCCCGAACTGGAAGAGAAAGGCAATGAAACGTAACCGGTTTTCAATTTTCAGGTGAATAGACGTTGAACGGTCAGGAAAATCAATCACCCGTTGCATCCGTTACGGCGGAATACTCTCCTGGTGGAGAAGCTCCTCTCATCACCGGGGGACAGACATTCCACTCCATTACGGAGAAAGTATGCGGCATCATTGAAAAGAAACCCCCGTCCATGTGGTGGTTGCTATTTGGTTTTGCCTCGTCAGGGACGCTCATTCTGCTGGGGTCGCTGGGCTGGCTTGTGTGGGAAGGAACCGGCGTGTGGGGGCTGAATAATCCCGTCGGCTGGGGCTGGGCGATCGTGAACTTCGTGTTTTGGGTCGGTATCGGCCACGCAGGGACACTGATTTCCGCTATTCTCTTTCTTCTCCGGCAGAAGTGGCGCACCTCAATCAACCGCTTCGCGGAGGCCATGACCATCGTGGCGGTCATCTGCGCCGGTATCTTTCCGGGGTTCCACGTGGGACGATTCTGGGTTGCGTACTACCTTGCGCCGGTACCAAACCAGATGGGTGTGTGGCCGAATTTTCGCAGTCCCCTGCTATGGGATGTCTTTGCAGTAGGCACCTATTTCACCGTGTCGCTCATGTTCTGGTACGTCGGAATGGTACCCGACCTTGCCACGCTACGCGACCGGGCAAAGACGAAAATCCGGAGGCTTGTTTTCGGATTCCTGTCCCTGGGCTGGCGGGGCGGCAACCGGCAATGGCAGCACTACGAACTAGCCTACCTCCTGCTGGCGGGACTGGCCACGCCGCTTGTGCTTTCCGTGCACAGCGTGGTGAGCACGGACTTTGCCACCAGTCTCCTGCCCGGCTGGCATACGACCATCTTCCCGCCCTACTTCGTTGCCGGGGCCATCTTCTCCGGTTTCGGGATGGTGCTGACGCTCACGCTTATCGCACGGAAGGTTTACGGCCTCGAGAATATCATCACGATCGACCACCTCGAGAAGATGAACAAGATCATCCTCGTGACGGGAAGTATGGTGGGCTATGCCTACATCATGGAATTTTTCATTTCGTGGTACAGCGGAAATATCTATGAAGTGTTCACGTTCGTGAACCGGGCTTTCGGCAACTACGCCTGGGCATACTGGATCATGATGATCTGCAACGTCATCACGCCGCAGTTCTTCTGGTTCAAGAAAGTGCGGCGCAGCGTTCCCATCATGTTCGTGCTTTCCATATTCGTGAACATCGGCATGTGGTTCGAGCGCTTCGTGATTACCGTAACGTCCTTGTCCCGAGATTTCCTGCCTTCCTCGTGGGACTATTACGCGCCGACGTTATGGGACATTCTCACGTTTGTCGGAAGCTTTGGATTATTCTTTACCCTGTTCCTTCTGTTCCTGAGGTTCTTGCCTGCAATCGCCATGTCAGAAGTTAAAGGCGTTTTGCCCCAGGCCGATCCGCATCATCCTGATGGGCATCCGCAACCAGAAGGAGCGGTGGTCGAAGGGAGGGTGTCATGAAAAACATCCAGGCAATTATCGCGTCTTTCGAGACTCCGGGCACGCTTTTACACGCAGCGGAAAAAGTCCGGGATGAGGGCTACACCCGTTTTGACTGCCATTCTTCGTTTCCGATTCATGGTCTGGATGACGCCATGGGATTGAAGAGATCTCCATTGGGTTTTATCGTGGGGGCTATGGCTGTCCTGGGCGCAGTCGTGGGAATGGGGCTCCAGGGCTGGGTAACCACAGTGGATTACCCGTTGGTCTTCAGCGGCAAACCGCTGTGGAGCTGGCAGGCGTACATCATCATTACCTTCGCGATGTTCGTGCTGTTCGGCGCTTTCGGAGCGGTGTTCGGCATGCTCTTTCTGAACCGGATTCCACGCTGGCATCATCCCGTTTTCAGCTCCGACCGTTTCTCCAGGGTCACGGATGACGGGTTTTTTATCAGTATTGAAGCTGACGATCCCAGGTTCGATCCGGAGCAGACCGCGGCGTTTCTCGCTTCCATCGGGGGAAAGGACATCGAAAGGATCGAGGAGGATGCACGATGAATACATGCACATTCCTCCGGAAATTCTCCGCGGGTTTTCTTGTGCTCGTAATCGGTGTTGCGCTCGTGGTTATTTCCTCGGGATGCGGACGCGGGTCGCGTTCCGACAAACCGCCGATTCATCCGAATCCCAACATGGACACGCAGGAGAAGTACAAGGCCCAATCGGAAAGCCGTTTCTTTCCCGACGGCGCCACCATGCGCACACCCGTGGAGCACACGGTCGCGCGCGGCCAGTTGCGCGCGGACGACGCCTATTACCGGGGAAAGCTGGAAAACGGTGCGTTCGTCAAAACGTCGCCTGTTCCCGTCACCGAACAAGTGCGTACCCGTGGAAAAGAGCGCTTCATGATTTTTTGCAAACCGTGCCACGGGGTTAACGGCGATGGGAAAGGGAAGATCCTGGAATACAAGTACCCGATTCCTCCGACTTCGTTTTATGAAGAGAAAGTGAAAGACATGCCGGACGGACAGATCTTTGACGTCATAACCAACGGTGTTCGCAACATGCCTTCCTACCGGCAACAGGTGCCGGTGCATGATCGCTGGTGCATTATCGCGTACATCCGTTCCTTGCAGGAGCGGGGTTT
>JAADGX010000135.1 GCA_013152135.1 Chlorobiota bacterium | reverse complement strand
TTCCAGCTCGATGATGGGTTTTTCAAATTCAAGTATTGTCTTCGCCATGGTTTCGTTTTCGTTCCTCGTGCGTTGGTGTCCGTAGAAATGATATGATCGAGCGTACCAGGATCTCGAAATCGAGAAATAACGTGTGATTGCGTGCGTATTGGACGTCCAGGTGCTCCCGTTCTTCCGGTGAAAGAGTCGTTCCCTGGAGCTTGGCAAGACCGGTCAGTCCCGGTTTGCCAAGGTACAGGTTTTGCGGCTGTCCCGATATTTCCGAGCGCCCGACGAGCGAACGCCTTCCCCGAGCCACATCGGGCAAGCCGAGAATAAACGTACGCATGCGGCTTTGATGTGACCCGGAACCAAAAATATATGCAAAGGGATAGACGAATAGCAACCCCGGTACAGCGAAGGCCAGATCGAACAGGCGCTTGCCCACCCGGTGAGAAAGGCGTTCCAGGTTGTACTCGATGTCCACCATGGGCAAGGTGCCAAGCTCGTCAATTCCCGCTTTGCCGACAATATACTCCATGTTTTGCGCCACCATTCGGTAATGCACCGGCATGCCGCGCGTGCGGCTGATGATGGAGAGAATCTCCGCGTACCGCAAGACCCCCGGACAGAAAATGACGTTGCGGATGCTGTTTTCATTAATGATCTTGCCGATGTTATCAATGCTGCCCAGGATCGGCACGTCATCGAACGATTCCCCGATCCGTCGCATGGAAGTGTCGATGATGCCCATCAAGTGATAGCTGCCGGTGTGCGTCGTGCGCAATTTCTTGATGATGTCGGACGTAAGTTCGTTTATCCCGACCAGCAACGTCGGGCTTCCGCTGAAAGGAGAGGAACGCCCCGTTGTGGAAATAAGCTGGCGCACCAGTCTCCAACCCGGAATACCCACAAGGGAGATCAGGGCGGCGATAAGAACAACACCGCGACTGAAGGCGAAATCCTTGAAGAAAAAGACGATGGACGAGATGATGATGAATGAAAACAGGACGCCGAGCACGGAACGCGACACCGGGTAATCGTACTTCGTGTACGCCCCCGCGAGGAACAGCGCGCTGAAGCTGATTACCACGGCGGCGATGTAAATCGTGGGGTAGGCGTATGACGGAAAAGAGGGAAGGGAGCCGAATCGAACGACTTCTGCCAGCACCAGCGAAAGACAGACGATGATCATGTCTACGACAACAGGCCATATACGCCGTGTCGCCTGCTGCCAACGACTGAGAACACTGCGCAGGAAGATGCCGAAGTTGATGACCGCGGTTCCCGGTTTTCCCAACTTGAGGTTTTTCTTCACGAAGAGACGCATTGCTTCGTAAAAAAGCGCCGTTGAATCGATGCTGCTGCGCTTGGTGCTCTCTCCACCGAAATGAATGATCTTGGTCTTATGGGAGTAGAACACTTTCCAACCCGCCTCGCGCACGCGAAAACACCAGTCCAGGTCCTCGCCGTACATGAAGTAGGTCTCGTCCAGGCCGCCGACGGCGTCGTACACTTCCCGCCGCAACATCATGAATGAACCGCTGATAGCATCGACTTCGTACGATTCGTCCTCGTTCAGGTACGTCAGGTTGTACCGGGCGAACAACCGGGAGCGGGGGAACAAGTTGCTGAGGCCGGAAAGTTTGCTGAATGCGACCCAGGGAGTGGGAAAGCTCCTCCGGCACGCGGGCTCCAAGGTTCCGTCCGGGTTGATGATCTTGCAGCCGGCCATTCCCACCATCGGATTTTCTTCGAAAAACCGGATCATCGATGGGATGGTATCTTCCTGGACGAACGTGTCGGGGTTGATCAGGAGGATGTATTTTCCACGGCACCGGCGCAAAGCGAGATTGTTTGCGCGCGCGAAGCCGATGTTTTCACCGGATTCCACAAGTATGACCGAAGGGAATTCCCGGCGTACCATTTCCACGCTCCCGTCCACGGATGCATTGTCCACCAGGAATATCTCCGCGGGAATGTCGCCAAGCGAGGCGTACAGGGAATGAAGGAGATTTTCCAGGAGAAGGCGGACGTTGTAGTTCACGATGATGATCGATATCGTAACGGCCGCGTTTTCCGGGGAATTGCTTGTCATGGAAAGGCCTGAGTCGGGTTATTTCGCGCAAGAAAAAGAGCCGGCAGTGACCGGCTCCTAAAAAATACGCATTGTCTCCTGGAATTGAAAATCAACTCGGCATCGTGATGCGCGCGATTTCATCGATGGTGACGATGGGCAAACTGTACCGGGCGGCATATTTCTTTTCCTGCGGTACGGACAATCCGCCGCTGTCGATGTTGGAGACCACGACTTCCATGCTCCCGGTTCCCGCTTCAACGAGGCGATTGAGACCGAGATCCAGCTCAGTGCTCTCTTTCTTATCGAAACGCAATTCACCGGACACCACGCCGCTTACCGTGCTTATACCACGGTTATCGCCGGTTCCTATGACGTAAAATCGCGCCGGTCCTTCACTGCCGTCGTACGTGGCAGCGGCCCCCTCGGCAAACGCGGGGAATTGCAGAACGAGGATAGTGGCGACGTTGTTGTCTTCATCGCTGCTGCGAATGACCATGACCGTGCTCTTTGCCTTGACCAATTTCACAACGCCGTCGAGGATTGCGTCGGCAGGTTCTTCACCGACGAACACGCGAGCATTTTCGATGATGTATCCCTGGTTCTGATCGATCACTTCAGCGTATCCCGTTTGCGTTGCGGCGCCCGCTTCCTTGCCTGTTTGCTGTTCTTTCTTGCCGCATCCGATAAAGAGCAGTACGGGAATGAGCAGTACCCAGAGCCTCATAAGGATTCCTCCTTGTTTGTTGATGGTAATAACATCCGTTCTTGTATGTTGCGATTGTATAGATGTTCCGGTTTAATTGTCCGCCCGTATGAAAAGAGCCCGGTTGAAAGTCCCGATGATCTTTCCCGGGAACGATTCACCGTGAAACGGACTGTTTTTTGATTTGGATCTCGATTTCGCGACGTCGAACGTCCAATGGTGGTTCATGTCGAACAGAGTAAGATTGGCTGGTTCCCCGGGCTCGAACCGTATTTCCGGTAAACCCAGGATACGGCGGGGATTGGTGGAAAGTTTTTCTATGGCTTCGAACAGTGTCAGGACGCCGGGAAGGACAAGTTCGCGGAGTGTCAGCCCGACGGCGGTTTCGAGACCGATGATCCCGAACGGCGCGTACGTGTACTCCACCAGCTTTTCGTGTTCGGCGTGCGGGGCGTGGTCGGTGGCGATGGCGTCGATGGTGCCGTCGCGCAGTCCTTCCTTGATTGCTTCCAGGTCGTCGCGGCTGCGAAGCGGAGGCTTCATTTTCGTGTTGGTATCGAATTCCGCCGTCGCTTCGTCGGTGAGCGTAAAATGGTGTGGCGTCGCTTCCGCCGTTACGCGCACGCCTCGTTTCTTCGCTCCCCTGATGAGTTCAACTGCCCCCGCCGTACTTACGTGGGAGACGTGGTACAAGCCCCCGGTGTATTCCGCCAGCAGGATATCCCGTGCAACCATCACCGTTTCAGAGATCGAGGGAATGGGAGGGAGGCCGGTGCGCGCTGAAACCGTTCCTTCATGAACGCACCCGTTGTTTGCGAGAGCAAGGTCCTCCGCGTGCTGTATCAGCGGCTTGTTGAACATGAGGGCATATTCG
>JAADGX010000016.1 GCA_013152135.1 Chlorobiota bacterium | reverse complement strand
GGGTAATACGTTGAACAAAAACAAAGCTTCCGATATGCGGGACATCCGGCAAACGGATAATCTTGGTTACAAAATTCGTATACTGTCGCAGTCATTGCCCTGTCATGCAGGCTTTTGTATTTTACATAAATATTTTGATCATATAAACTTCATCACGGCATGCTTATGACTAAACACAACCTCTCCATACATACGTCAATAATCGCACTCGGGCTCATTCTGCTCGGTTTTGTCCCTTTGTCCGCCGATGGTGTCATATGGACCGAGGCGCCCCAGTTCGAACTGCTGGTGAATGGTAAAACGGATCTTACCGCACGCATCTATCAGCCCCAGCAATATAAACCCTTGATGCTCATTGTATCACGGGAGTTCAAAAGCCCGATCCTGCTTGATCTCAAGGCCAGGACCTACGGTGAGGTCAAGATGGCGCCGGTTTCATCGAGCGAGGATATCAGCATTACGTTGCCGGATATCATCAAAGCCGCGAATCCCAAGCCATATACCGTGACCAAAGGCGTGACCGCTTTTACCCTGGCCGGAAAATCAGTCAAAATCAAGTACAAGGAAAGCCTTGTGGGAGAAGTGTCCCTCGGCATCCTGCTCGCCCACAGCCCGGTGTACAAGCTGTTGCGGGACAAGTACAAACCGAACCCGAACGATATCAAGAAACTCAAGCAGCTCAAGAAAAAAACGGACGTGGTCTGCTTGTTTGCCACTTGGTGCCCAACATGTAAATTGACTGTTCCGAGATTTCTGAAGATTATGCAGCTCGTGAACAAAGGTACTTACAATATCCGTTACATAGGTATTGCCATGGGAGGAAGCGAGCCGGCGCATTTCCTTGAAAAATACGGTCACGACTATCCGGCGTTCATTTTCTTCCGTAACGGAAAAGAAATCGGGCGCATCACCGGGAATCCCGTCCGATCGTTGGAGCGCGAAATGTACGAAATCCTGAAAAAATGAAAGGCGATCTTTCCCGAAATAACGTGCTCCGCTTCCTGGCCCGGGGATTCCAGATCATCGTGGGAATCGTCCTACTGGTTGCGGCAACCCTCAAGGGGTTTGATCCCGGCGCATTCGCCGATGAAATCATGTCGTACGGAATCACGCCGGAATCGTGGAGCATGTTCCTCGCATGGGGTCTGGTCATTGGTGAATGGATACTCGGGATCGCTCTCGTAGTGAATCTCTGGCCTCGGGTCACCATTCTATCCGGGATAGTTCTCATGTTGCTTTTCATCGCGGTTACCGCGTATGCATGGATGCAGGGATCGGCCTCGGCTTGTGGTTGTTTCGGGAATCTCGTGAACAGATCACATGAAGAAGTGCTCGTAGAAGATGCGTTCTTTCTCGTCATGCTCCTCTTTGCATTGCCGGTACTTTGGCAGACGCGGCAAGAGGCGCCCGTTTGGAAACTGGCAACAACGGTCAGTGGTGGAGTTCTTGCCGCTCTTCTGCTCGTTTTTCACATGGCCCTGCCCGTGGACAATATCGCCACGAACCTCAAACCCGGCGCGGTTTTCAATTCCTGGCCGGTGGAAGGTCTCCACGTGAACATGAACGACGGGAAGTATATCATCGTGCTGTTCTCTCTCGAGACCGGAACCGACAGCAACGTTATCGAGCACATCAATGCTCTGACCGAGGGCGGGGGCCTGCCCACCGTGATCGCCCTGACAATCGACGGACCGGAGACACTCGGTTCCCTGAGTTTTTCCAGCGGGCTTGCCGCTCAGCCTGGCGCGATAGAACCGCGCTTCGCCCGGTCGCTGTATCGCGAACTTCCCCGCACATTTCTTCTCGACAACGGAGAAGTGAAATACGTCTGGAACGGCATTCCCCCTGTTGCCGAGGTTAAAAGCATCTTGTAATTCATACCGGAACGCATTTTATGAAAATTTATACCAGGACCGGAGATGACGGAACCACCAGCCTCTTCGGGGGGATGAGGGTAAGCAAGGACAATGCGCGCATCGAGGCATACGGCGCCGTGGATGAATTGAACGCCGTTGTGGGTCTTGCGGCGTCCTTGTCCCGGCATGAAGGTATAACGCGCTCCCTGCACGGTATCCAGGAGGATTTGTTCGCGATCAGTTCGGATCTCGCTACTCCACCCGAGCGGCATCAAAGCGTCAATGCCGGAACCATCCAGTCGCTCATCGAAACCCTTGAAAAGGCCATTGACAAACTGGAAGCTTCACTTCCTCCTTTGCATAAATTCGTTTTGCCCGGAGGTCATCCGTGCGCCGCGGCAATTCACATGGCACGCACCATCTGTCGCCGGGCGGAGCGACGGGTTATAACCCTGGGAACCACGGAGGCAATCACCCCGGCCACCCGCATTTATCTGAATCGACTTTCTGATTACCTTTTTGTTCTTGGTCGTCATGCCAACCAGGTGCATGATGTTGAAGAAATGACCTGGGATCGCAAGCAGCACGAGCAACGTCAGCAGCACGAGCAACGTCAAAGGGGCTCTTCATGAGTTTCATCGTGATTGCGGGCAACATCGGCGCCGGGAAATCGACACTGACGCGACTCCTGAGCGAGAAATACGGGTGGCAGCCTTATTACGAATCCGTTTCCGACAACCCCTACCTGCGGGATTTCTACGCGGACATGAGACGCTGGGCATTCCACCTCCAGGTGTACTTTCTCTCGCGGCGTTTCATCGAGCATCAAAGGATCTCCACCTCGCGCAATATCGTGGTCCAGGATCGTTCGATTTACGAGGACGCCGAAATCTTCGCACGCAATCTGCACGACATGGGCAACATGGATGATCGCGACTACGAAAACTACATCGCCCTTTTCGAAACCATGACCTCGTTTTTACGTCCGCCGGATCTGCTGGTGTATTTACGCGCGGACATCCCGACACTGGTAAACCAGATCAAAGCACGAGGCAGGGACTTCGAACAAGACATCGATCCATCATACCTCGAACGCCTGAACATGCTTTACGAAGACTGGATCGAACGGTACGACAAAGGCCCGTTACTGGTGGTGGATTCCATAACGCTCGACTTTGTCCACAACCGGGAACACCAGGAAGAAATACTTACCATGATTAAGAGAACTCTGGAGAAACAGGTTTCGGTCGATCAATCACCGTGAAGAAAGCGCTCCTCATCGCTGGTCTGGCGCTGGCGGGACACGTACTTTCCGCTCAGCCCAAAGCCGTCATCTACGGGAAGGTTTCTTCCGCCGGAGAACCGCTTATCATGGCTAACGTCATCTGTATCGGGACCGGATACGGAGCCGCCTCCGATGAAAAAGGGGAATACAAGATTACACTCCCGGGTGGCACCTACCGCGTTCGATGCAGCATGGTTGGTTACAGAACCCAGATAAAAGAAATAACCATTAAGAACGGACAAAGACTGAAGCTCGATTTCGAGCTGGAAGAGACACCGCTGCAACTGGGTGAAGTTGTCACGACGGCGGGAAGACGACCCCAAAGCCTCGAGGAAGTTCCGGTGAGTCTCAGCGTCATGGAGGGACGCGATATCGATTTTCGCGCCCTTACTTCCCTGGACCAGGCGTTGCGGTACATTCCCGGTGTGAATATCACCGACGACCAGGTGAACATTCGTGGTTCAAGCGGATACAGTCGCGCGCGCTGGGCTCGCGGGTGCTGCTCCTCATCGATGGATTCCCGATCCTCAGCGCCGACGGGGGAGAGATCAAACACGATGTCGTGCCCATGTTCGACGTGGAGAAAATCGAAGTGTTGAAGGGTGCGGGTTCCGCGTTGTACGGTTCATCCGCCCTGGGAGGTGTCGTTAATGTCATCACGGCCAAGCCGCGAAGCAACGATCTGCGCCTTCGCATGTTTTCCGGATTCTATGATAAAACGAAGTACGCGGAATGGAACTGGTGGGGCACGTCGCCACGCTGGTTCAACGCCGCTTACGGACGCATCCAGAGAGTGTACGGTTCGTCGTCCTTTCGCGTCTCGGGCGGCGTGTATGGCAACCAGGGATACCGGAAGATGGATGATTTCCTGCGGTGGAACGTAACGGCTAGCGGCTGGCTGAAACTCGCGAAGGATCATCGACTTCACGTCTCCGCGAACGTCGCCAGCAACCATCGAGGAAATTGGATCTTCTGGCGCAGTTTGAAACACCCTCTCGTGCCCCCGGAAAACGCTGACCTCTCGGAAAGAGTGGTATCAGAAAAGCAGTACGTGTACGCGAAGCATTCATGGCTTGTCAATTCCTTCTTCTCGATGGAAAACCGGCTGTATTTGTATCACACGTCCAACGATACGAAATCCGATACATCCGACTTTTCCTTGCGCCCAGCGGATCGCGTCCAGTCAAGCGCCTACGTCGCGGGATACCAGTGGCAGGGCATTTACTCCGGCATCAAAGGGCACCTGCTCACCGGCGGGATGGATGCCAGTTTTTCCTATGTGGACGCGCAAACGTTTGGACGGAGAACCGCGACTTCCTGGGCATTGTACCTCCAAGACGAGGTCTCGCTTTTCAGCGGTATGCGGTTGACCGTGGGGGCGCGTGGTGATTACACCAAAGTGGATATCGCCAAGGTTGACGGCAGAATCAATCCGCGCCTGGGAATGGCGTACGACATTGCCCCCGGCAGCACCATGCGCGCGTCGGTAGGTTTGGGATTCCGTTCACCGTCCATCGCGGAACGCTTCGCGGTGGCAGGCGCGGCGGGTCTCCAGACGAAACCGAATCCTGACCTGCTCCCGGAACGAAGCACGAGCTATGAAATCGGTTTTCGACAGGTGATTTTTCCATTCGCCGTTGTTGACGTTGCACTCTTTCGGAATGACTACCGCGACCTCGTGGAACCAATCATCGATT
>JAADGX010000208.1 GCA_013152135.1 Chlorobiota bacterium | reverse complement strand
CCGGCGCCTTTTCCACCCTGGTCAGCTCGAGCGGCAGCTTCATGCCAGCCTGCCTCCACTCCCCATGGATGCCTTGCCGATCTTCCTCGAACTTTCCGACGTACTCTCCCATCACTACGGTAACCAGGAACCGAACGCTGTCCCCGTTCACGATTACCTTTTCCACCGGGATGTTTTTCGCTCCCTGGTCGGGGCTGTCGAGAACCGCCGCTGGCATCCCGCTGGAGTCAAGGTGCACCCTGAACACCAGGCGCAGTTCAACACCGGAGATCTTCAGCGTTCCAAGCCATATTCCCTCGACGGTTTCTTTACCCATCGTCTCCTGGCCCGAAACCGTCACAACCCAGACGAGGAACAACAGAATTCCGGACGAAACTCTTTGAAGCATTCTCAGTTTTTCGCCTCGCATACCAGTCTCGTTGATGTTTGATTCACGATTTGATTCAATGTAATGATTCCATTGCTACGACAGAAAAAGGACAAGGTAAAAAAGGAATTAAAATCTTTCGTTCTCGATCCACCGGCATCCGCCGGTCATCCCTAAGCCAACAAAAAAGCCCCGCGACGCAGGGCTTTGGCAGAATCACGTAGTTCAACTCCGATCACGTGCCGGCGCTGTAATCCAGGATGTAGGCCTTTTGAGCGGGAGTCAACTTGTCGATATCGATTCCCATGGTCTTCAATTTGAGGCGCGCTATTTCCTGGTCCTGCTTGGGGTCGATGTCGTGCACGCGTGCCTCGAGGCGCTTTCCTCTTTTCGCCAGCTTGGCAAGGTTCAATTGTGCCATGAACTGGTTAGCGAAAGACATGTCCATCACTTCCGATGGATGCCCCTCGGCAGCGGACAGGTTGACCAGCCTTCCCTTGGCCAGCACGTAAATCGCCCGGTTGTTTTTCAACACGTATTTCTCGCAGTTGGGGCGAATTTCCTTCTTCGATTTCTTCAACTTCTCCAAGTCCTTGAGGTTTATCTCGCAATCGTAGTGGCCGGTATTGGCTACAATGGCGCCTTCTTTCATCACGCGGAAATGCTTACCAACGAGAACATTCTCCACGCCGGTAGCGGTGATGAAGATATCACCGATCCTGGCCGCTTCGTCCATCTTCATTACGCGGTGGCCTTCCAGCGTCGCCTTGAGAGCGGCAGTCGGTTTCACTTCGGTGATGATGGTGTTCGCGCCCATGCCCTGGGCCCGCATCGCCACGCCGCGTCCGCAGTGCCCGTACCCGGCAATGACAATGTTCTTCCCCGCCAGCAAAACACTGGTCGCGCGAAGAATACCGTCGAGCGTGGACTGGCCGGTGCCGTAAACATTATCGAAATCCCACTTGGTCTCGGCGTCGTTAACCGCGATAATGGGGTAGCGCAACGCGCCCGCATCTGCCATGGCTCGCAAGCGATGCACTCCGGTCGTGGTCTCTTCCGTACCGCCCAGGACTTCGGGAATGAGATCCGTGTGCTTGTTGTGAATGGTAAAAATCAGGTCCGCGCCATCGTCAAGGGTGAGATTGGGCTTGAAGTCCAGCGTCCGCTCGATGCACCAGTAGAACTCCTTCACGGACATGCCGTGCCACGCGTAAATCGAAACGCCGTTCTTGGCCAGCGACGCAGCAACATCATCCTGGGTAGAAAGCGGATTGCATCCCGACCACGATACTTCTGCGCCCGCGGCCTGCAGCGTCTCGACCAGCACTGCCGTCTCCTTGGTTACGTGGAGACATCCCGCGATCTTGAATCCCTTGAGTGGCTTGGTCTTGCTGTATTTCTCCCGCAGGGACATGAGCACCGGCATACGCGATTCGGCCCACTCGATTTTCTTTCGGCCTGCCGCCGCCAGCGAGAGATCTTTTACTTTGAAATTTTTCTGCTTTTTAGCCATGTACATTTTCTCTCAGTGAATGGATGGAACGTTTATAAGCATTGAAGAACGTCGCTCCCAGGGACAACCATCCCCATGATCCAGTCCTGCGCGCTTACCGCAGTCCTTTCTGGAAAACGGGAACGAGATCGAGCTGCTCCCACGTAAATTCCTTCTCCTTGCGCCCGAAGTGACCGTACACGGCTGTCTTCTGAAAGATGGGCCGCTGGAGTTTCAGGCGATTGATGATGCCCTTGGGAGTGAGGTCGATGTTCTCTTCGATGAAAGAGGCGATTTCCTGGTCCGAAACGTCACGGGCGCTCCCGTTGGTATCGACGAAAATCGAGACCGGGTCCGGAATGCCGATGGCGTAGGAAAGCTGGATGAGGCATTCGTCGGCCAGGCCGGCCGCAACGATGTTCTTGGCCAGGTGCCGCGCGGCGTAAGCGGCGCTGCGATCAACTTTCGTCGGGTCCTTGCCGCTGAACGCACCTCCACCGTGAGGCGCCTTGCCCCCGTAGGTATCGACAATGATTTTCCTCCCCGTCAGCCCCGAGTCGCCGTGAGGGCCGCCGATTTCAAACCGCCCCGTGGGATTCACCCAGATCCGTGTCTTCCTGTCGAGGTAGCGCGCCGGGATCACTTTCTTGATCACCTGCTCGATGACGTCTTCCCTGATTCTCTTCTGTGAGACATTGGGGGCATGCTGGGTGGAAACGACGACGGTATGAACGCGCACGGGCTTCCTGCCCTCGTACTCTATTGTCACCTGCGACTTGGAATCCGGGCGCAGGTACGGCATGGTGGACTTTCTCCGCTTCCGAATGACGGAAAGCTTTCGCACCAGTTTGTGTGCAAACATGATCGGCATGGGCATCAGCTCGGGCGTTTCCCGGACGGCGTACCCGAACATCATCCCCTGGTCTCCAGCTCCTCCCTTGTCCACGCCCATGGAGATATCCGGCGACTGCCGGTGAATGTGGGATGCCACGCCGCAACTGTCGGCGTCGAAACGCATGTCGTCATCGGTATACCCGATGTTTCGTACAACGCGCCGCACGATATCCTGTACGTCCACGTAGCCCTTGGTCGTAATTTCACCACCGACCAGAACGAATCCCGTGGTTGTAAAACATTCGCACGCTACGCGCGACGATTTGTCCTGGCGCAAGAGCTCATCCAGCACGGCATCGGAAATCTGGTCACAGATTTTATCGGGGTGACCTTCGGAAACGGATTCAGATGTGAAGAGTGTCGACATATCTATCCTGCATGTTCATGGGTTACGAAAAAATGTGGATCTCGGTGGAATCACCGGCGTTCAGGCGCGAAAACCTGCCGTTGACGGAGGCGTTGTTTCCGATCAGGGAAGCGTCGAGGAGGCTGGCGCTGACGCGGGCGTTTTCCGCCACGATGCTGTCGCGGATAATCGAATTCTCGACCACCGCTCCCGCCGCCACCGTGACGTAGGGACCGATGACCGCGTTCTCGATGCGGGCGGTGGCGTCCACGAATACCGGCGGAATAACCACGACACCGGGCAGTTCTATTGCGTCCCCGGCTTTCTCCAAAAGGATGCGGTTTGTCGACAGCACGGTTTCCGGTTTGCCGCAGTCATACCACCCATCGACGTCGAATGTGGTGAACATTTCACCCCGCTCGATCATCAATTGGAGCGCGTCGGTCAACTGGTACTCGCCCCTGGTCTTGATATCCCGGTCGATCAAGTCCCGGATCGCATCCTTCAACAGGCGCGTGTTCTTTATGTAGTAGAGCCCCACCAGCGCAAGGT
>JAADGX010000058.1 GCA_013152135.1 Chlorobiota bacterium | reverse complement strand
CGGCTTCCTTTCTGGGCCAGGATTTTATCGAAGAAATACCGGATGGCGCCGGGGTAGTACGGCGTGCTGCGCAGGTACGACATGCTGGCGTTATCCGCCTCCTCTTCGTCGTCGCGGCTGTTTTTCAGGAAGCCGAGATTGACGAACAGGTTGGAAGCGATTTGTTCGAGAAGCGAAGGGTTCTCGCCCAGCGCGATGGCCAGTGCGATCTGGACACCGTAGGCGGCGGTGATGCGTTTTGTCGCGTGGCGAAGCTCGGCGTGTGCGATTTCGTGGCCGAGCACGCCCGCCAAGGTCGCTTCGTTATCCAGGAACTTCAGCAGGCCAGTGTACACGTAAATGTATCCGCCCGGTGTGCAAAAGGCGTTGATGGTCTTGTCGTCATTGATGATCTCGACTGTGTACGGGTAAATATCTTTTTTCTTGACCTCGGGCGAGGCCAGCACGGTTCGGACGATTCTCTCGACGTACTGCTTGATCTCCGGATGCCCTCGCAGGATGGGGTATTCGGCGGGATTGGAACGGATTTGGGCGTCGAGCTGCCTGCCGAGATTGACGTCGTCCTGGTCGGTGAAGATGTTGAAACCGCACGCGGCAAGTGTGGTGAGAAGGATAAGCGCAAGCATCCCCGTTCTCTTGCGCAGGTGGTATGAAAACATGGCCATGCCGTTTGACCTCCGGGATAAAATGGGAAAGCAAGACAACTTCGATTTCATCTTCCGGCTCGCTCCGCAATCATCCGACGACGTCTTCCGTGTCCATCTCCGCCCAGAACAAGATCCTCCGGTGGAACGCATCCTCGACGGCTTTCAGCTCTTCGCTCCCGGGATCGAGCCGGGCGGGATTCGTGTCGAAGTACCGGTTCACGGTTGAGATCAACGCCGGCATGGAGCGGCAGCGAAAGACGTCCACGCGGAGCTGCTCCGCGCCCTCGAAGAACCGTGTGAACCATGCGACGTGCTTTGAAGCCCGCGGCAGAGCCACGATGGGGCCGTAGCACGCGTCGAGTTCGCGCACGAGTTGAAGGAGAATGGAACGGACTGCTGACGCGTCGAGCAGTGCGTCTTCTTTTCCCGCGAAAATCCAGGGCGTGCCGAGGGCTCCCCGCGCCACCATGACCGCGTGGCAGCCGGTTTCGCGCATCATGCGCCGGGCGTCGTCCGAAGTGAACACGTCACCGTTCCCGATGACGGGGATGTTGACAGCCCTCACTGCTTCCGCAATCCACTCCCACCGCGCGGGTTCCTCGTAGCGGTCGTAGCGCGTGCGCGCGTGTACGGTCAGGAACGATGCGCCCGCGTCTTCCACCGCCCGCGCGATGTCTCGCACCGGGATGCGGGAATGCCGGTCCGCCACGCGGACCTTGACCGATACCGGGGCATGGGAGTACCGTTTCACCGCTTTGATGATTTCCTGGAGTTCTGGCAGGTTGGCCAACAGGGCCGCTCCCGCTCCATGGGAGCAGACCTTGTCCGAAGGGCAGCCGGCGTTGATGTCGATCACGTCGGGTTGGAGAGGGTTTATCTCCTCGATAGCTTCTTCGAGTCGGGCCATGTTGTCCACGAACAACTGGATGCCCACGGGGTGTTCCTGCCTACTGATGGCGGCATAGCGTGCCGCCTGCGTCGAGCCTGAAGCGATCATGGATGAACTCGCCATCTCGGTAAACGTGAGCGCCGCGCCGTAATGGCGACAAAGTTTTCTGAACACGTGGTCGGTAGTGTTCAGCATGGGCGCCAGGATCATTTTTCCCTTTATGTGTTCCGAGATCGTCTGTATCATGCCTATAGTATAGAAGATATGGAGGAAAGTGGCAATGACAACGGGCGGGGGAATCGGTGCAACTTTTTAATTTTTTAAGGAAAAAAAGAGTTGCATGGTTGTATTTCCGTTATTATATTTATTTAGACTGAGTCTAAATAGAAACCATCGTGAACGAAGCCGTCAAATATTTCACCGAGTACCTGAAAAGCGAGAATTTCCGTGTCACTCCGGAACGTCTTTCCGTTCTGGAAACCGTGCTCGAATACCGCAGTCATTTCGACGCCGACGAGCTCTTTCTCAAGATGAAGATGCAGGGGAGCACGATTTCCCGCGCCACGGTGTACAACACCCTGGACAAGCTCACCCAGTGCGGTATTCTTTCCCGCAGCCGATTCGGGAAAAACCTGGCCCGCTACGAAGTCATCTTCGGGTCCAAGCCCCATCACCATGTCATCTGCCGTTCATGTGGGAAAATCGAGGAGTTCCTCGATCCGCGGGTGGACCGGCTGGCACGGGATGCAGCACGCACCATGAACTATACACTGGACGATTACTTCCTGCATATTTTTGGACTCTGTTCAACATGCGCGAAAAACCAAGAAAAAAGGACAACAACATGATCCCTCTCAGCCATATAAAAGTCGGAACCACCGGTTGCATATCCATGCTGCCCGAAGGTGTCGAGGGCGCGAAACTGGTCCGACTGGGCCTGTCCGAAGGCGCGAACGTGCTGTGCCTCCAGCGCCTGCCCGGCGGAACCCTTGTTCTCCAACACAACCGTACCGAGGTCGCGATGAGCTGTGATCTCGCCCGCAGAATCTTCCTGCATGATTGACCCGCGAACGGACACATCCATTCGCCCATGAACAACTCCGATCCCCGGCCGTCCGCCGCCTGTCACCGGCCTCACAAGCATTTCGGGACCAACAAGTTTCCCGATGATCCCAACAGCCCTTCCCTCGTGCTTGTGGGAAATCCCAACGTGGGCAAGTCGGTGGTGTTCAACTACCTCGGCGGCGTGTACGTCGACGTTTCCAATTTTCCCGGAACCACGGTGGAGATTTCCCGCGCCCGCTACAAGGAGTTCGTGATGTACGACACTCCTGGTATCTACGGCGTCTCTTCGTTCAACGACGAAGAGCGCGTGGCACGGGACATCATCCTCAACGCGGACGTTGTGCTGAACGTCGTCGATGCCATGCACCTGGAACGCGACCTGTTCCTGACGCTCCAGATCATCGACATGGGCAAGAAGGTGGTGGTGGCGCTGAACATGATGGACGAAGTCCGGCATCACCACATGGACATCGACGTGAAAGAGCTCTCGGCCCTGCTGGGAGTGCCGGTGGTCGAAACGGTAGCCGTCCGGAAAGCGGGCCTGGATAACCTGCCCGCCGCGATTGAACAGGCGCGGGAAGGGAACCAGGACCCTCGCCTGCACCACCGCCTGCACGAAATGCTCCATGTCACCGGCTCCCAGGGCGAAGCGCTGCTCCTGCTGGAGGGCGACGAGGTCATCGCCCAGCGGCACGGCGTCGAGCCCATGTCGTCCCGCGACGAAATCTACGTCGAGCGACGGAACCGCGTGAACGAAATCATCGCCCGGGTCGTAACGGACGTGTCGCGTCCGCGCCGGATTTCCACCTTCGTGGGCAGGCTTGCCATCAACACGTGGGTCGGTATTCCGCTCTTCCTGGTCATCCTCTACCTGATGTACCTGTTCGTGGGCAGCTTCATTGCCCAGGACGTAGTGAACTACACGGAGAAGGAAATCGGAAACCGCATCGTCGAGTTTTCCATTAAGAAGTGGGTGGGGCGGTACGCCGGTTTCGACCTGGACGTCCAGGTTCAGAACGAGGAAGGGGACGTAATCGAAACGCGGCAGTACACCTTTGCCGAGGGAATACGCGGAA
>JAADGX010000209.1:1342-7680 GCA_013152135.1 Chlorobiota bacterium | reverse complement strand
ACCACCACCAGGCGATGGGGATGATTTTTTACCCGCACCGCACCGCACATTTTTTCTCCGGGAGAATCCTTGTATCTTTTAAAACAGTGCGTTACTAAGGGGATACCGTTCGCCCGGGAACGGCTTACCTGATCGGCATTGCGCTGGTGACAAGCACGTGCGGCGTGTTTCCGTATTCATCAGACAACTTCACGTATCACGGTTTTTCGAAGAAGTATGGCTATTATCTATCGCGTGTACCACGAATATCCGCAGCAGTACAAGATCGCCAAGATCGTGGAGGAAATCCGCAACGGCGCGGTCGTGCTCTACCCCACCGATACCGTCCATGCCATCGGCTGCGACCTTCGAAACCGGCAGGGAATAAACCGCATCCGGCAAATCAAGCGCATGGATTCCCGGAAGCAGTTGTCGTTCCTCTGTGATTCGATGAGCAACATCGCGGAGTATGCGCACGTCAGCGACCGCGCCTACAGGATCATCCGGCGCCTTATACCCGGACCTTACACGTTTTTACTTCCAGCTTCAAAGTCGGTGCCGCGTATTATCCAGGATTCAAAGAAGAAAACCACGGGTATCCGGGTCCCCGACAATGCCATCTGCAACGCGATACTGGAAGAGTTGGGCTCTCCGCTCGTTTCCACGTCTGCCCGCCTGCCCGATGGAAAAGAACCGGAGATGATCGACGAGCTGTTCGAACAGATGGAAAAACTCGTGGACGTGATCGTTGACGACGACCAGCACCTGCGCAAGACGTTTTCCACCATTATCGACATGACCGGTCCCGAGTTCACCATCGTGCGGGAAGGGCTGGGGTTGGAAAAGGCGCTGCAGTATGTACATTGAGTTCGCCGATAAATACTCGTTACAAACCGTGAAGAGCAAAGGGAATTGACATGTCGCGATTCATGAAACTGTTCACTATCCTGGCCGGTGTAGGCGGAACCATTCTGCTCCTGGTTGCGGTCTTTACCTCCAACGACGCTGTGTACGAGCAGCGGTACAAACCGCTTCCCGGACCCGACACGCGGGAAGATACGCTTCGCTACTGGATGGGCGACCGCATGAACTACCGTCTGCCTTTCAGCCGCTACCTGGCCGCCAGACGAATCGAAGCTACGAAGCGCATGGCCCGCGAAGACCCCGCGCTCTCGGCTCTCGCCCGCGAGGTTGCCGACTCGTTACAGGCCCGCCTGGATAGATACCCACCGAAGTAAGATCTGTAAGGAATTCAAAAACCGAGCGTCCTCGTGTGTTCAAATCGAGATCGCTCCATCGTGTTTGTGCCCTGGAAATCGCTGTGGGTCAGTACGTTCCACCTGTAGTAGATGATCGACACGGCGACAAGTAAGATCGATATCCACTGGGCGGTGGTGAAAAGGAATATCCTGTCGTTCAATTTGAGAAGATCGCCGAAGAATCGTTCGAAACCAGCAAAGATGAGAAGGAAAGCGAAGAAGACCCTGCCATCATATTTCCGGTAATTGTAAATTAAAACGAAACCCAGAAATAGCCATGCCAACGCATAGAATAACAGTGTCGGTTGATCGTAGTACATAGCTTCAGTTCATTTCTTCAGGGATTTTTTATCTGAAAAATGATAGATACTGTCTAACCTTCTATAGCGATCCGTCAACTACTTTTGGAAAAACCTGGTAAACCAGCGCATAGTGTCCTAGCGGTGCATGGACACGTCGCGAGGAACGAGCGCGCGGTTTCCTTCCCCGGTGATGTAAAGATATGTTGTCGTGTCATTCCGGTCGATGGCAGCACTATCAACCTGCGCCACAGCGGTCACATGCAAAAGAAGCGCTGAAAGAATAGTGAGGACGGCCGGAAGTCTCTTCATTTCAATAAACGACATAAGAGTGAAGCTTTACCGTTTCCGTATTAGTACGCAGAAGCATGAAATGCGCACCGCTGGTTCGCGCGCGAAACTTCAAAGGAATGGATATCGTGTTCCTGTGATTGGTATGGTATTCCTTTTCCAACTCCAGTTTGCCGGCAGCATTGAATATCCACACCTTGATTCGCTCGTATTCCTTGATATTTGAAACAAATAATGTTGACTCTTGTTGCCTGAGAAATGTTGGATACACAACAATATCAGTCGGATTGTTCTTTTCGTAATCATCTACCGATCTTACGTTTGACAAAGAACCTGTCGCGAGTATGGAATCTAAAATGGGTTGTAAGAAAGCAATGTGATCGGCAAATGCTTCGCTCTTCAGGTATTTTGATGGTCGTGTATTCCACGTGAATTGCGCAAAAATTGTTCTTCGATCATAAGCACCGTAACGCTGTGGGTAGAATATCGGCTCCACGCGCAGCGAGAGAGACTTGGAATACCAGGTAGTATCTTCGTTCCGAGGCACCCATTTGATAATCGGATCAGGAGAGTAATCACCAGAATACATCGATTCGAAGATCGGGTAGACGTGTTCGGCCCAACCAGTGGCGGGAGGAATGAGGAGCGAGTCCAGGACTTTTACAACGTCTCCCGTGCTGTTGTCCAGGATTTCGATCTTGAAGAGCATGGTGTCCTTGATTTCCAGGTTTGATGTATCATGGGGAACCTCGACTTCGTAATCCCTGAAGAAATATAACGTGTCGCCTTGTTCAAGCTCGAAAGGAAAGGACCGGAGCTCGTTTGCGTACTGGTTGGAGTTGCGCTCATAGACGGGTACCCGTGGGGACATGCGATGCTTTCTCAGGACGGTGTTCCACATGACATCGATGGTGTCGCCGGTGGATTTCTTCACGTAGATTTCACCACAGAGGTAGCAAAGAGAGGAACTGTCATAGTCCTGGCAGACCTTTACGAGATGGCTGTACGGGACATTGTCCCCGTCACGAATTTCGTAATACGCGCCCATCGCGGTCGAATCGATGTAAGGACGGTAATTCTGGGCCAGGCACAACGCGTTGAAGCAAAGGACAAACAGAGTCAAAGTCGAAGCGCGCATTTTTTCCTCATTTGCTCTTGAATATGGATTATGCAATTGAATTTACAAAAAAAAACACCAATGTCAATACGTGCCAGCGGAAATTGATAGCATAAATAAATGGAAGCATCGAGTGGACGCAAATGAAGAAATCGAAAATGGATCTTCAGGAAACGGAAATCAGGCCGTTCATTTCCGCGGAGGTCGATTACGAAGAAACAAACCCGTGGCTCGTCCGGCGCGGTTTTCAGCCGGGGTTGCATGTGCTATCTCTTGATCACCACGGGAATATTGAGCTGGTAGATGGAAAGGAGCAATGTCTTTTTTCCGGGGACAATATCCGACGTGGTGAATTTCATCCATGAAAGTGAAACTTCCCCCTTTCCTGTCGAGGGGAAGGAAGACATCGAGGCACTCGTGAACGTAACAAAGCCATCGTCATTCTTTGTAACGATCGGGTAATCGACAAAATCGTAGCTCACGACTGCTGAGCTATCATAAATACTGGTCAAACCCGGCGAGTAGCTTAGAGCGGCAACAAGCGTATCATTTGTGCCTGAGGTCGTCCATGTTATGGTGACATCGCTTGAGATATCGACGGTATCCATGGGAGATATGCTCAGGTTTAACGGATGAGCGGGCATATCGTAGGAGAGATCATACTGCTGGTGATTCATCGTGACGTGCCACGTGTATGTATCACCCGGAGGGACGTACTCCACGTCGTTGTTGTTCTCTTCCAGGCCGTAGTAGACAGGGGACAAAGAGTTCGGTCTGGTGTGTAGATACGAGCTTCCCAATTTTACTTCGTCCACGGGATAGGCCGCACCGTCAGGATAGCGAAAAAGCGCCGCGCCGAATGACCAATTCTCCGACGACGTATCAGCAAAATTGTACCGGTTTACAGTACAACCTTTGAACGTCGTCACTCTCAGCATGTTGTCGATATCGTCGAGGTCCACTCCCGTGACACCGAACAGGGATCCCGCTCCAAGCCTCGGTGCGACGGGATTTTCGTCCCGGCCACAGGAAGCGAGAACCAGGGAAAGGCCGATGATGATGAGCCCGGAATATCGAAGTCCCTTTTTACGCATCACGCGTCCTCGAATTGGAGACGTCTTAGTGAATTGAAACTAAAGTCATCAAAAGCAAACAATTTGTCAACCCCATTTTGCATCACATTGCCACGATGCACCCGATTGCGCGCCTGAAGTCGAGCCGCTTGATTTCCGCGTAGGTCAGCAGGTTCAACTCCGTCAGGCGGTCCGAGGCGAAGTACCCCCGCAGGCCGTCCGGCGATACCGCCATGCCCCGTTTCACCTCGCCGATGGGCACGTATTTCTTCATCTCGAGCAGCTCCGCGTTCATGATGATCACACCGGACAGGCCCCGCGCGCTGGTTTTGTGTGTGGCGACGAAAATGCGTGAGCCGTCCGGCGAAAAAATCACCGCGTCCTGCCGCCCCTGGAACCGCTTCGGGATTTCAATCTCCGCCTCGGTTTCCCAGTTCTCGGTATTAGTCAGGAGCACCTTGTTCAGCGTCCCGTAGGTCGCGGCCAGGAGCGGCTCGGATGGATGGACCGCCACGCCGGTGGGACGATGTCCCGGCGGCGGAGAAATCGAGTGGAGAACGGCGAACCCCGGGAGGCTGTACACGGTGATGGTGCTTTCGCCTACGACGTACAAGCGCGAGCCGTCGCGAGACACGGCGATGTCCACGATGCCGGGTCCGGCGTCGAAGACGTCGGTCACCGCGTTGAGCTTGCAGTCGAGCACGTAGATGTTCAGGGAAAGAGGTTCGTGCGATGCCTCCGCGACGTAAAGGGTGTTGGTCGCGGCGGAATAGACGATGGGGCCGATGAAGACGTCCCGCCGCGTGATGGGTATCCCCACGGTAGTAATGACGGCGTCCGTGGCCGGATCGACGACGCTGATGTTGTTGGAAGCGGTGTTACTCACGTACAGGCGGCTTCGGTCGGCGTTGAGCTGGAGCGCGACCGGTTTTCGGCCCACCTGTATGCGTCGCACGATTCTTCCCGAGGCGGGATCGATGACGCCCAGGTTGCCCTCGTCGGTCAGGGAAATGAACAGCTTTTTCGCGCCCGGCTGGCCGTGGACTGCCGTTGAGCCCAGCGCCAGGAGTAAAGTAGAGATGACAAGGAAAAATCGATACATTAAGGTACCCTTCGAGGAACGATGACAATGGAATGGACGTGGTTCATGATTTGAAATTGGGGATTGCAAATGATAATTCAAAGTTCAAACGCGGGCGGAGATGATTAGTTTCCGGATGCCGGCCATTGTCGCCCTGTTGGTCCTGGGCATGGGCGCAGTTTCAGCCCAGGACAAGTGCTTCGATTTCGACAACGTACCCGGCGAGCCCGGCCGGATTTCACTCCCCGCCTGGCAGTGGGATTACACGTGGCAGGAGCTTGAATCGGACGTGGCGCGGTGGAGCCTGGACCCGCTCGTGGATCTCTCCGTGATCGGTCGTTCCGTTCAGCAGCGCCCTCTCTACCTCCTGACCATCACCGCGTCCGGTGACGCCTCGTCGCGCCGCCGCGTGTGGATTCACGCCCGCACCCATCCAATCGAGAGCGAAGGCTCATTCGTCATGCGTGAAATCGTGGACGAGCTTCTTTCCGGGTCGCCTCTGGCGGATTCGTTGCTGTCCCGGTGCGTGTTCCAGGCTTTACCCATGCTCAACCCGGACGGGGTGGTGGCGGGAAACGCGAGGACGAACGCGCGCGGTGTGGACCTGGAGAGCAACTGGTACGCCTCTCCCTCCGAGCCCGAGGTCGAAGCGCTCCGGGCGCACTTCACGCGCGTGATGCAGGAAACGAATCCGATCGAGGTCGCCCTGAACCTGCATTCCTCGTACCGGTGCAAGCGCTACTTCGTGTACCACGCCGCAGCCGGCACGTCGGAAGCGTACACGAAGCTCGAGCAGCGTTTCATTGCCCTGGCGCGCGCGCGTTTCCCCGGCGGCATCGAGCCCTACACGTACTTCGTGAGCTGGACGACGGGCACGCCGTCGCGGTACCCGGAGAGCTGGTTCTGGATCAATTTCAAGGAAGCCGTGCTGGCGCTGACGTACGAAGACATGAACTGTGAAGCACACGGCGAGTACGATAAAACGGCGCGCGCGCTCCTGGGAGCCATCGGCGAATACCTCGGTGTGCCGGTTCCCGTTGCTGAGGCGCCGCCCGCTGTCGCGCGGGGCCGCGGAATCCAACTGGAGCAGAACTTCCCCAATCCTTTCGGGCCGTCCAGTTTCGGCGGGGCGCCGGAAACACGAATCATCTTTCGGAACACCGGGCGGAGGCCGGAAGCAGTGCGGATAACAGTCCATGACCTCCTGGGAAGAAGAATGGCCATGGTCTGGGAAGGGAT
>JAADGX010000209.1:0-1295 GCA_013152135.1 Chlorobiota bacterium | reverse complement strand
GGCGTCTATATACTGAAAGCGCAGTGTGCCAACGGAGCCGCCACGCGGCTGATGAATTACGTGAAATGATTGAACGATCGGGCGGCACGAAATGTGCGCCCTTGTTTTCGGCAAAATCATGACAACAAAAAAGGCGCGGTGTGAACCACGCCTTTTCGCTACCGGCTGATGTTCGTGTCAGCGCCCGCGCCGGTGCCCCATGTTTCCCTTGGGTCCAGTTCCGTCGCAATCGGCGGTTCCGCTTCCAGGCATGTAATCGTGGTCTCTTCCATTGGGGATGCCGTCGCCGTCCGCATCCTGCGCGTTGTCGTTGATGCCGTCTCCATCAGCGTCCACGAAGCCCGCGTGCGAATTGCCCCTGCGCATCTTGGGCCCGGTGTAATCGGGGTCCATGCCGTTGGGGATTCCATCACCATCGGCGTCCATGGCGCGGTCATTGATGCCGTCGCCGTTCTGGTCAATGAACCCGGCGTTGGAGGGCTTTCCCTTTCCGTCGAATTGGGCATAGGATGTATTCGTCAATCCGCCGAGAAAAAGAACAAGAGCCAGTGCGGTAGTGAGAGTTAAGAGCCGTTTCATTTTTTCATCTCCTTCTTACGAGGTTCACGAGTGTGGCGTTTGCTGCCGTTTCCAATTCTGGAGTAGATACCTCCAAAGCCGTGCCAGAAAAGGATTTCGCGAAACGGCGCGTATTCGAAGGAGAGTTCATCGTCTTCGACCAGATTGCCGACACACGCGGCAGCTTTGCCGGTGAAAACGCAGACGAGAAAAGACGAGGTGAGGTTACAGGTAATAGGATTGTCAGGACAGGGATGTACCTCAATTATTGCAACGATGCCCAAGTAAGAAGAAAAATCAATAGCCCACGGATTCATCCATGGGAAAAATGTTCATAAGGGCCGATTCCAAAAACCGTTTCAACGGTTTTCCGAATTGATGGTAGATTCTACTGGTATCCAGCTACTGCTTCCATGTACGTCATTCCGGACTTGATCCGGAATCCAGATGACAAGGTCATGGATTCCCGCTTACGCCACGTAGTGGCCCCTTATGGGGCGGGAATGACGTTAAGCGTTGACGTGATGTCACGAACTACAAGCTCTTCTCCTTGTCTCCCCCTCTTCTTGTCCCCTTGTCTGCATCTTCGATCTTCCGTCCCCGGTCTTCGGTCATTTTCAACCGCAACCTGTCCGCCGGAGCTTTAGCGTAGGCGGAAGGACACAAAGAAAACGTTTACGAAAAGCGTGCTTGGTTGATTCCGACAACGAGTTTTCAGAGAGCAAATTCCAAATCTC
>JAADGX010000070.1 GCA_013152135.1 Chlorobiota bacterium | reverse complement strand
GGGCTTGGTCGCTCGAGGAAGCTGCTGGAGGAAGTCGCCGGCATTGACAGCCGGGCCGAGAGCTGGCTGGAAGAATGCCAGAACGCCGAGGCGGTGGTTACGGAACTCGTGCACAGCCTGCGGGATTACGCCGACAGCCTGGAATTCGACCCTGAGCGCACGGAGTCGCTGCGGTTGCGGCACGCCGAGTTGCAGCAGCTCATTCGCCGCCACGGCAAACCCCTGAACGAGATCATCGAGATGGCGACGGAATTGGAGACGGAACTTGCCTCCATGCAGACGCTGGATGCGGATATCCAGGAGTTGGAAAAGGAAATCGAGGTCCTGCGCGAGGAATGCGCCGGGCTGGCGAAGCAACTCACTGTCCTGCGGCGGAAGGGAGGGGAAAAACTGGGCGTGGCCGTCTCGCGCCAGTTGAAAGACCTGGGCATTGCACGGTCCGTGTTCCGGGCCGAGGTGAACTCGCGTCCGTCAGGCAACGACGACCTGTGGCTGCAGCGCGCCGGCGCGCGTGTCGCCGCGGACCGTTTCGGCTGGGACGTGGTGGAATTCCATCTCAGCACGAACGTGGGCGAAGAGCCCATGCCGCTGGTCCGCGTCGCCTCGGGAGGTGAAATCTCCCGTGTCATGCTGGCCCTGAAGTCCATCCTCGCCAACCACGACCGGATACCGGTCATGGTGTTCGATGAAATCGACGTGGGAGTGAGCGGAGCCATTGCCCGCAAGGTGGGAGAAGCCATGAAAAACCTGTCCCGCGACCGCCAGGTGATCGCCATCACCCATCTGCCCCAGATCGCGGGCCTCGCCGACCGGCATTTCGTCGTCGAGAAGAAAGTCGAAAAAGGGCGCAGTATGACCGTCGTGCGGAGAACGGGTGCTGGAAGTAGCGAAGTTGTTCAGCGGCGACACCGTGAGCGATTCACATCTCAAGAGCGCGAAGGAACTGATGACCGGCGCGTGAGTTGAAAGACGGCCATTCATTCACAAGACACGGAAAACATGGACATTTATCTCTATAACACGCTGACACGTTCCAAGGAGAAGTTCGAGCCCCTGGAGGAAGGGAAAGTGCGGATGTACACGTGCGGTCCCACCGTGTATGATTATTTCCACATCGGGAACGCCCGCTCCTTCGTGGTGGCGGACGTGATTCGGCGCTACCTCGAGTACGCCGGCTACGATGTGACGTTCGTCATGAACATTACCGACATCGACGACAAGATCATCAACCGGGCGGCGGAAAAAGGTGTCGAGGCGAATGACGTCGCCAGGGAATTCACGGAGGCCTTTTTCCAGGACATCGAGGCGCTGGGCGTGCGTCCCGCCGACGTGTACCCGAAGGCGACGGAAACCATCGACGACATCGTGCGCCACGTCGAGGGCCTGGTGAAATCCGGAGCGGCCTACGTCGTGGAAGGCGACGTGTACTTCAGCGTGGAAGCGTTCCCGGAATACGGCAAGCTGAGCGGGAAGAATATCGAGGAACTGGTGGCCGGAGCGCTGGTGGAGAAGGACGAGCGGAAGCGGAATCCCGCGGATTTCGCCCTCTGGAAAGCCGCCAAGCCGGGAGAGCCTTCCTGGGAATCGCCCTGGGGCCGGGGACGACCGGGGTGGCACATCGAGTGCTCGGTCATGTCGCAGAAGTACCTCGGGGAAACCTTCGACATCCACGCCGGGGGAAACGACCTCATCTTCCCGCACCACGAGAACGAGATCGCCCAGAGCGAGGCCCTGACCGGGAAGCAGTTCGTGCGCTACTGGCTGCACTTCGGTTTCCTGCGTATCAACGAGGAGAAGATGTCCAAGTCGCTGGGTAATTTCATCACCGCCCGTGAAGCCCTGAAAAAATGGCCCGCCTACGGGATCCGGTTTTTCTTTCTCCAGACCCATTACCGCAGCCCCCTGAACCTGCTTCCCGAAGGTATCGAAGGGGCGGTGAAGGGAGCCGCGAAGTTCCGCGCCTTCCGTGATGAGCTGGATACGATGGATGACGGCGCCCGGTCGTTCGACGCGGAACCGTACCGGGAGCGGTTCGCGCGAGCCATGAACGACGACTTCAACACGCCGGCCGCGCTGGGCGCGCTGTTCGATCTCATGCACGACGTCCGCGCCGCCGCCTTGGATGGTGGAATCGACCGGCCTTCCATCGATGCCGTCCGCGATTTCTTCGACCGCGCCGTGGACGGTGTGTTCGGTATTCTGCCTCCGCCGCAGGAAGCGTTGCCCGGCGCAGGCGACGCCCTCGTCGGCGATCTCGTCCAAATTCTCATCGACGTCCGCAACGACCTGCGCAAAGAACGAAATTTCGCCCTTGCCGACCGCATTCGCGACGCGCTGGCAGCCGCTGGCGTGACACTGAAAGACGGCAAGGACGGAACGGCCTGGTCGTACTCTCCACCCGAGTCCACAACCCGAGGATAGCTTATGTCCAATCCCATCCTGTGGCGCAACCTGTTCCGCCAGAAGAAAGCGGAATCCCTGCTCGACGTGCTCCGCAACGTGCCCATCTTCGAAGATCTCAGCCGCTCGGAACTGAAATCCATCGAGCGTATCCTCCACCGTCGGAGCTACCGCCGGGGGGAGTACATCTTCCGGGAGGGCGAGACCGGCCTCGGCATGTACATCGTGGAAGAAGGCGCGGTGGCCATCACCGTGGGCGAACCCGGTCATGAAAAGGAAATCAGCTTGCTGCGCAACGGGGAATTCTTCGGGGAAATGGCGTTGTTGCACGAGGACCCGCGTTCCGCCAACGCCGTGGCGCGCGTGGACACGATTGTCCTGGGATTTTTCCAGCCCGACCTGTTGCAGTTGCTGGAAACCAATCCCCGCCTTGGCGTGTCCGTGGTCATGCGCCTGGCGCGCATTATTGCCGAGCGGCTACAGCACCTCCTGCACGAAAACAAGCAACTACAAGAGCGCATTGACGAGCTGGAACGAAACCGGTGAACGAACTCTCGCTTACAACCAAGATCCTGATTTTCATCCTCTTCCTGCTCTTGCTCGTCATTGGCTGGTACCTGCTCAACGTCGCCGGGAGCATCATCTCCATTTTCCTTGTGGCCCTCGTGATCTCCTTCTTGCTGGCGCCGTCGGTCGATACGCTGGAAAGGATCGGGGTGCCCCGCCTGTTGGGATCGATCGTGATGTTCATCCTATTCTTCGGGCTTGTGAGCGCCATCTTTTACACGGTTACGCCCGTTATTTACGAGGAAGCCATCAGGGTGCAGCACAAGATCAGCGTGGGTGCCCTGCGTGACGCCATCCAGCAGGTGGAGGCGAACGTGAACGAACAGCTTCGCATCCTGGGAGCAGTGGAGTGGAAGCTGGCCCCCTACCTGGAAAACGTCTTCAGCGCCGCCCTGTCCAATATCCTCGGCGTAGCCTCCGGCGTCGTGTACTCGGTCATCTACGTGTTCATGGTGGTGTTCGCCACGTTCTTCCTGTTGAAAGATGGCCGGCGCATCAAGAAGAGCCTCATCAGCGCAGTGCCAAACCGCTTTTTCGAGATGACGCTTTCCATCATTCACAAGATCGAGTGGTCGCTGGGAGCGTACCTGCGGGGGATTCTCCTGGACGCCTTCGTTGTCGGCCTGTTGTCCACGTTTGCCATGTGGCTCATCGGGGTACCGAATTTCATGCTGGTGGGCTTCGCGGCAGGCATGTTCAACCTTGTTCCGTACCTGGGTCCGCCGACGGGAGCCTTACTGGCCATCATCATCAGTGTCGTGTCACTGGGAACGTGGGAAAAGACCATCCCCATCATCCTGGCTTTCATCGCCCTGCGCCTGATCGACGATTTCCTGGTACAACCCATGACCATATCCAAGAGCGTCCGTATGCATCCGCTGGTGGTGATTTTCGCCATCCTGGCGGGAGGGCAGTTCTTCGGTATTCTCGGGATGCTGTTCGCGGTTCCGGCGGTGGGCGTCTTCAACGTCATTCTCAGTGAATTTTACCACGGTATCCAGCGATACCGTCCCATATAAATCAAGCAGCGCACGCTGCACGTTCCACCTTGCGAGGATAATAGTTATGCCAACCCGGAGAGACTTTCTGATAACCGGCGGCATCGGCCTGGGGGCTGTTGTCGTCGGTAAACACGCCGCGACCGCTTCGCCCTCGAACCGTACGGCGCCAGTGGTGATTTCCACGTGGCCGCATGGCATTCCGGCCAACGAAGCCGCGTGGAAGGTACTTGACTCGGGCGGGTACGCTCTCGACGCCGTGGAAGCGGGAGTACGCGTTCCGGAGGGCGATCCGGAGGTCATGTCCGTGGGCTACGGCGGCCTGCCCGACGAGGACGGCGTGGTTACACTGGATTCATGCATCATGGACGAGAAATGGCGGTGCGGAGCCGTGGCTTTCGTTCGGAATTTCAAGCACCCGGTGTCCATCGCGCGCAAGGTCATGGAACGCACCCGGCACATCCTGCTGGTAGGCGAGGGTGCGGAGAAGTTCGCCCGCATGATGGGTTTCCAAGAGGAGAACCTGCTCACCGAGGCGGCCCGCAGGCGCTGGCTCCGCTGGAAAGCCAACCTGAGCGAGAAAGACAACCTGCTCCCGGCGGTGGAAGGCAACCACGACACCATCGGCATGGTGGCGCTGGATACGCACTATCGCCTGGCGGGGGCCTGCACGACAAGCGGTCTTTCGAACAAGCTCCACGGCCGTGTGGGGGATTCGCCTATCATCGGCGCCGGGTTGTACGTGGACGGTGAAGTCGGCGGGGCGAGCGCCACCGGCGTGGGAGAGGCTGTGATCCGGACCGCGGGCAGCTTCCTCATCGTCGAGAAAATGCGGGAAGGGATGAGCCCGCAGGAAGCGTGCGAGGAAGCCATCCGCCGCGTCATGAAAATGAATCCCGAGAACCCTCACGTGGCGTTCATCGCCCTGGACAAGGAGGGGAACATCGGCGCCGCCACCAACTACGATAAGTTCCAATACGCTCTGTACCGTGACGGGACGAATTCCCTTCATACCGTGACACCTATCCGCTGACGGCGGTTCGATACAAGTGACATCTACGTATCAACACGGCCGCGCGGAAACTCCCGTTCCAACCACCGGCCACACGCTGGCCGCGCACGTGGCTCGGCTTCTCCTGCTTGTCCTGGTGGCTTCCTACGTTGCGGCTTCGTTTTTTCCGGATCAACGGGTCTGGGGTATCCACCTGCTGGCCTTTCTGCCCCCGGTCGCGCGATGGATCGCCGTGGTCGCCATGATCGTTCTCATCGTTCCCGGTATCCAGAAGCGTTTGGAGAAAATGTTCATCGCCTATTCCCGTGTGAAGCCGGGAGCGCGGACGGCAATGTACGGCGTGTTCGTCCTGGCCTGGGCGGTGGCGTTCTGGGTTTTCCGTGTCCGCACG
>JAADGX010000157.1 GCA_013152135.1 Chlorobiota bacterium | reverse complement strand
GATGCTGATGTACATTTTGCCGACCATTTCGGGCTTGATCTTTTTTTCGGGATTGCTCACGACCACCTCGACCGGGAGCGACCGGTTGCTGGAAGAAATGGACGCGCCCACGTAGGAAATCCGCCCGGAAATCGTATCGCCGGGCAACGCGTCAAAAACCACGCGCACCCGTGTCCCCGGATGTACCTCGGGCGCGTAGCGCTCCGGCACTTCGCCCTGGATGCGCAAGCGGCTGGCGTCAACGATGCGGGCCACGGGAACACCCGGAGGAGCCATTTCTCCCGCGTCCGCCATCCGCTGATCGAGATAGCCCGCCACCGGCGCGCGGAGCCGCGTCCGCTCCAGTCTCGCCTTCGCCAATTCCATTGCCGCCTTGGCCGACTCGTAGTTGTATTGCGCGTTCTTGAACTGGAGTTCACTCACTGCCTGCTCTTCGTACACCGATTTCTGCTTCTCGTAGTTCAACTCGGCCAGCTTGTATTGCGCAAGCGCCGCTTCGTACCCGGCTTTCAGGATCTCGTCCTTGAGAACGACCACGATCGCGTTTTTCGGCACGTACGAGCCTTTGGGATACTTCCATTCCTTGACCACACCGCCTTCCTCGGGAGACAACATGATGTCTTCATAAGCCTTGGCAATGCCCATGACCACGAATTCCTTCCCGTACGGCGCGGGCTGCAACTCCGTGACTTTTACCGCGATAGGCTGCACCTGCTTTTTCACCACCGCGTTCGTGTCGGGCTCCGCGTTGGAATGCCCGCACGACGATAAAACCAAGCTTGCCGCCATCACGACCAGTATTCCAAAAATGATTGTTGCGTTTTTCATGACCTGTCTCATTTATCTTGGATAATGTTTTTATTCTATGAATTCCCGGGCGAAATCCGGGATCCTGCCGGTGATCTCGTCCAACTCCGCCACCGCGACCAGGTAGTCGTACATCGCCTGGATGCGGTTCACCTTGGCCTGCGTCAGGGCGAGCTGGGCGTCGTTCACTTCGAGCTGTGTGCCGCTGCCGCTTTTGAACCGAACCGTAGCGATGCGGTACCCGCGCTCCGCCTGTTCGACCGTCTTCTGCTGTGCCTCGATTCGCACTCGCGCTTCTTTTATCCTCATCACGATTGTCTCCGCGCTCGTCTTGAGGCCCTTTTCCGTTCCCGCGATGACTTCATTGGTCTTCCGCAGTTCCAGCTCGGCCTCCTCGATACGGGCATCGGTCTGGAACCCCTTGAAGATGTTCATCGAAAGCGTTACCCCGATCAGCGAACTCGCCACGAAATCCGACGACGTCAGATTGAGGTCGTTCTTTGCAGCCTGGTATTGGTAGTTGCCAAAAGCGGCGATCGTGGGTAAGTAATCCGACCGCTCGATGGCGATGAGTTCGTCGTTCACGTCGCGCTGCAAACGCAAGGCGCGAAGATTGTAATTGGTCTCCATGACCAGGTCGGAAGCCCGGTCCAGCAATTCATCGTCAACGGGCTGGAATTCCAGGTTGCCGTCGATTTCCAAATCCGTGTTCACGGGAAGTCCTATAACGATCTTCAGCCCGTTCAACGCCGACTTGTAATTGTTCTCCGCCTGGATAACGAGCGGTCGCAGGTTTCCAACCGCCACCGATGCCCGCACCTCGTCGTAGTCGGACACCAATCCCTGCTTGCTCAATACCTCGACGTTGTGGAGGTTTTCTTTCGCGTTGGAAAGGTTTTCCTCCATCATTTTGTGCACTTCCGCGGCCATCAACACGCCGTAAAACGCCTTGCGGATATTGGCGATAGTCTGGATTTCCTTTGCCTTGTACACTTCCCGCGCGGCCCTGGAGTATATCTCGGCCGTCCCGATCCCCGTGAACACGGCGGAGTTGAAGAGTATCTGGGAAGCTGACACAGAGAAATCGAAAGAATGTGTCGAACCGACCTCTATCGGAACGATGCGTCCGCTGCCGGGGTTCTGGAAATCCGGGAGAAAGAACACCGGTTTCTTGAGCGCCCGCGAGTACCTGCCGCTCAGGTTCACGGTGGGAAGGGCGTTACCGACCGCCTCGTTCACCTTCGCCTCCGCTTTTTGAACCTCGTATCGCGCCGCGGTCAATTCATTGTTGTTCTGCAGCCCGATGCGCACGGCATCCTGGAGCGTGACCTTCAAACGCTCGCGAACCTCCCCTTTGACCGGGGTTTGCGCCGTAACACCGTGCGTCAGAAATGCAAGTGAAAAAACGGCAACGGCAATAATGATTTTTTTCGTCATACCTCAGCCCTGGTTTTCAGTATCCTTGGATTCAGCAATTAGTTTATCGAGACCGCGGAAAAAAACGGTCTCCAGGATATGCATGGCTTCGCCTATCTCTTCATTCATCTGTCCGTCATCCGCGAAGACAAGTAGCGTTTCGGCATCCGTATCGTCGCAGCAATGCCGAATGAAATTGAAGTGAAAAATTCCCAGCACAATGTTGAGAAAGAGAAACGCGTACGTTTCCACGCGTTCCCTGTTTCCTTCCAGACCGGGGTTGCGTTCCAATACATCGGCCAGTTTCCGGACGGAATCCCTGAACCCCGTATGCCAACATTCACGGGATTGCACCTTGTTCATTTCCCTCGTGTAGAGCGAAAACAAGTCCGCGTTTTCATACAAGTGCCGGAGAAAGCGCTCGCCGAAATGAAGCAGGAGCTCCCGGGTTGTTCCCTGCCGCTCCAGTTCCTTCCGGGTGAGTTCCACCATTTGCGTGAACCCGTCGTGGATGACCTCCTGGAACATCTCCTCCTTCGTGGAGAAGTAATGATACAAGGTCGCTTTCCCGAATTCCGCTCTCTCGGCGATTTCATCGATTGTCGCGTCCTTGAAACCGCGCAGCGCGAAGACCTTGCGCGCAGCCGCCAGAATATCTTTACGATGCTGCAGACGTTCCCGCTCTTTTCGTGGCAGTCGTTCAGTCATGTGGATAAAAAATCATTAGAATACAATACATACTATACATACCATTTAAGAACCATACTGTCCGGTCGAAAAATGACTCAGGGTCATAATACGAACATAAAAAGAAATGTTTCAATTCCCGAAACATTTTTTACTTAAAACCAGGAAAAAAACGTGATACCGAAACCGTCGATTCCTTTCCGCGACGAGATCAGGCGAGGTTGCACGGAAAAACCCGCCGTCTCCGGCGTCAGCGCTTTGTTGTAGTCACGGATAAAAACAGCCGCCTGCACGGCGGACCAGATCCGGTTGAGCACCAGGCCGAGAACGGTAATCTGGGCGTACGTGTACAAATCTTCGCTCTTGAGGCGCGAGTCCCTGTACTCCCGCATGTCTGCTTCGCTGTCCCAGTTCCAGGCGAGCCCCGCTTCCGGCGATTCGTCATAAAGGCGGTTCAATTGGCGTTGAAGGAGTTTCTGCTCGTTATACTCCCTGATACTGCGATAATTACCGATGTTGACGAAGTATTCATCGTCCTTCCCGTCCAGCGAAACGCCGGCCTTCTGCGCCGCGAAACTGCGGGCGTTGTCGCGTATCCATCCCGCGGTGATGTTGAATCCCGCGAAGCCACCCCACAGAACGAGGTCGGTCACCAGGTTGTACAAACCGCGGTCGAAACGTCCAGCGTACAACTCGCCCATACCCGGCAACAGCGACGAATAGACAACACCCAGGAATCCGGATTTCTCTCTTCCATCGGTTTGCGTCGTCGCACCGTCAACGGGAGCGGTCGCTTCGTAGGCGTTCAGCCAGTTC
>JAADGX010000291.1 GCA_013152135.1 Chlorobiota bacterium | reverse complement strand
GAACCTGGAAAAGAACCAGCAGCTCAAGTCGCTCCTTCTCCAGGAGACGCCGTGGGTGTTGCAGGCACAGGACGAATCCGAGAGAAAGAAACGCGTCGGATTGCTGTTCGATTTGAACACCATGGCCGACAACCTCGACAACGCCTTGCGCAAGCTGGAGAAGGCCCAGTCCTCGAACGGCGGCTGGCCGTGGTTCCCTGGTATGCCGGAGAGCCGCTTCATCACGCAGTACATCGTTTCCGGGTTCGGGCATCTCCAGGAACTGGGCGTACGCTCCACCGACAAGAGAATCCGGCGTATGATCGACCGCGCCCTGGACTACATGGACCAGCACATGTACGAGGACTACAAGGAACTGAAGAAGCGGTCCTCGTTCGATCCGAAGAAAGAGTACATCGGCTACATCGATATCCAGTACCTGTACGCCCGCAGTTACTACCTCGACCAGCCCATCGACGAGAGTTACGGGGAAGCGGTTTCGTTCTGGAAGGACCAGGCGCGGCGGTTCTGGGTGCGCAAAAACCTGATGATGCAAGGCATGATCGCCCTGTCACTGCACCGGTTCGGCGACAAGAAGACACCGGACGCCGTGATCGCCTCGCTGCGGGAGCGCGCGCTTCAATCCGACGAGATGGGGATGTACTGGAAGCACTCCGGCAGTTGGTGGTGGTACCAGGCGCCCATCGAGACCCAGGCTCTCCTCATCGAGGCCTTCGACGAAATCACGGGCGACAGGAACGCCGTCGAGGAGATGAAAATCTGGTTGCTCAAACAGAAGCAGGTGCAGGACTGGAAGACGACCAAGGCCACTGCCGAGGCGTGCTACGCCTTGCTACGGCGCGGCGCCGATCTCCTGGCCTCGGACAAGCTGGTGGAAGTGACGGTGGGATCGGAGCGCATCGAACCCACGAAGCGGGACGGCACTGGCGTGGAAGCGGGCACGGGCTACTACCAGGTAAGCTGGGGCAAGGGTGAAATCACTCCAGCCATGGGCAAGATCACCCTGACGAAAAAAGACGACGGCATCGCGTGGGGCGCCATGTACTGGCAGTACTACGAGCAACTGGACAAGATCAAGAGCCATCAATCTCCGCTCTCCATCGCCAAGACTCTGTACAAGCAGGTGAACACCGACCGGGGCGTCGTGCTTCAGCCTGTCACGGGAGAAAATCCACTCCGCGTCGGCGACGTGCTGAAAGTGCGCATCGAAATACGCGTGGACCGCGACATGGAGTACGTGCACATGAAGGACATGCGGGGAGCGGGACTGGAACTGATCAACCAGTTGTCGGGCTACCGGTACCAGGGAGGTCTCGGCTACTACGAAGCGCCGGGAGACGCCTCGGTGAATTTCTTCTTCTCCTGGATGCCCAAGGGCGTGTACGTATTCGAGTATTCTCTGCGAGTTGCCCACAAGGGCGTGTTCTCCAACGGCATCTCAACCATCCAGAGTATGTACGCTCCCGAGTTCGCGGCGCATACGCAGGGCGTGGTTGTGCGGGTGAAATAACAGCAGGTGATTTCTGTCACTGATAAACGCGATTAAAACCGGAACCCGTATGTAAATGCCAGCGCGGTATAGCGACGAGGTCCGGGAATTGGCGGCAGGGGAAAACCGAACGTGCGTCTTTCCGTAGTAATGATTGCCGGTTGCCATAGAAACCGCAACTGGACTTCCAACTCCGAATCCCCCGTGTGGATTCCCATCCCCGTGACGAAGAACGTGGATTGACGAATATCTTTTTGCTCAAGGTGATCGTACAGGTCGTAGCTGTACCGTCCAAAGGATTCCGAAAGGGGTTGGTACGATATTCCGCCGAGAAAGTAACCATTTTTCCACAGGGTGGCTTTTACCGTCACTTCAGCCAGCGCGTACCAGTTTCCCAATCCCAGGCGAGGGCGGATGGAAAAACCGATGTCTGAATTTTCGGGAGACCAGACGGAAATATCCTGCGCCATGCTCACACCCATCCACATGCCAACCTCCCTGGAACCGGCATTATAGAAGTTCATTCCGTAATCCAACCTGAAGGTCATCCCCTCCGGGAGCGTGTACTTCTTCGGCTGCTCCGGCAGAAGAACCTTTTTCCGCACCATCGCCCACTCGGATGGAACCATGTCCCGCAGACGCACGGGGGTCAGGCCCCTCAACTCGGGAGGAATATCTCCTGAAAACATGGATAATGATTCGTAATCGTCGATCTCGCTCGCCGGGTAAAACCGGTCCGTTCTTCCAATCGCCAATGTCACAAGACCCGAAGCAAGGCCGACAGCTTCTGCAACACCGACGCTCCATAAAATAATGATACTCGTTTCATAATAATCGTCTCCCGAGTTGTGGTGGATCTGTGCATCAGAGAGTAACGGCGACACAATTGCGAACGATGCGAGCCAACCAGCCAGAAAACCGGTCGTGAAGTCGCCGGGTCCGGTCCGGATGATCCCCTTGACGTCCTTCGTGGAAACGACGACGAGCGACGGCGCCAGGTCCTTCCAGCGGTAGAGTCTACCCGTTCGCCAGATCATGAGCGCCGAGTCGCGATGCGCGAGGATGCGGCCGAAAATTCCCGTCGAATCCGCAAGCACTATGGCAACCTCGGGAACCTCCTGCTGGACGCTCTCCCTGAAGCGCACCAGTTCCGCCCTCTTCAATTTCCCGCACTGATTAATCAGGAGCCCGCGCTTCTGCAATTCCTCCCGGCTTTCAGGATAACGCGTATCGAAGAGGAATTCGAAGTTCTCGATGTAGGATCGAAAGATATCGGTGAGGGCGGGGTCAACCTTTATCACCGTGTCGGGCTTGCCCGATCGCGCCACCTCGAAAAGGAGCGAGTCATTGCGAAGGGAAACAACAGCCGAATCGAATTCCTCGACGCCGGGGAAGAGACTGAAATACTCCCGTTCCTCCCGGTCGATCGTGTTTCCAACGCGAGGACTGAGAAAAGCGCCTCCGCTTTCAACCTGGGCGAATGCCTGGCAGCAAAAGAGAACGGTTATTTCAATCACCACGAAAACGCAATATTGAGTAAGACCTCTTTTCATAATTTCGCCTCTTTATTCGCGGGTAGCGATTCCATATTATGCAATCCGATTATGACTATGCCGCGCCGTCTTAATGCGGAGCAAAACATCCCACAGAGGGGCTCCTTCAGCGAGAAGAACACCGGTCGCATTTGTTTAGAACCTGAATCCGTATGAAAATGAAAGCGCATTATATCTTCGAGGAGCAGGAACCACGAACAAATGATACGTTACGGGGGGCACCGTCGTAACAATCGCCGGTTTCCAGAGGGATCGCAACTGGACTTCCAATATCGAATTCCCGAGCTCGATCCCGACCCCGGCGACGAAGAAGGTGGATTGACGAATATCATTTTGCTCAAGGTGATCGTAGAGATCGAAGTCATACCGGCCAAAGCTCTCAGAAAGAGGCTGATACGAAATCCCACCAAGAATGTAAACATTATTCGGGAAAGAAATTTTTCCCGCCGCTTCGACCAGGGCATACCAGTTGCCTAATCCCAGGCGCGGGCGAAAAGAAAAAACCGTGCCCCGGTCATTGAGCAACCACACAGGAATATCATGTGCCACGCTCACACCCACCCATACGCCAAGTTCGCGGGAGCCCGCATAATAGAAGTTCATCCCGTAATCAATCCTGAAGGTCGTTCCGGGGGGCAACAGATACTTCCGCTGTTTCGCCGCGAGGACCTTTTTCCGTACCGGCCCTGACGGC
>JAADGX010000221.1 GCA_013152135.1 Chlorobiota bacterium | reverse complement strand
CGGACCGGGCAAACCGGGAGCGGACGACAACGGCAGCGGCACTTCCGCCGTGCTGGAAATTTCCCGTCTCCTTTCCCGCTACAAGTTCTACCGCACCATCAAGTTCATTGCGTTCGGCGGCGAGGAACTGGGTCTGCTGGGATCGCGCGACTATGCCCTCAAGCACAAGAACGACGGCATCCACGCGGTGATCAACCTGGACATGATCATGTGGGACGACGACGCGGACCAGATCGTCCAGGTTCACCAACAACCCAACTCCGGCAACCAGTATTCCGCGGACCTGGGGCAATTCATCCTGGAGGTCAACAATACATACTCCCTGCCGACCGTCGTGATGATTATTCCCAACGGCACCACCCGTTCCGACCATGCCAGTTTCTGGGCCCATGATAAATCGGCGGTCTTGCTGATCGAGGAATTCACGTCCCCGGCGGACTTCAACCCGTATTACCACTCGGTGCTGGACACGTGGCAAAAAGCCTCGGCCTCGAAGCACCAGCAGTTTTTCAAATCGGTCACGAAACTGGCCGCCGCTTCGATAGCCGAACTGGCCGGCGTCCTGGGGCCGCTGCCCGTCGAGTTGACCGCGTTCGACGCCGTCCTTCAAGGGGGCCGGGTCATCCTGCGCTGGAGCACCGCCACCGAGACCAACAACGCCGGTTTCGTCATCGAGCGCCTGTCCGACAACCGCCCCGCCGTCATTGGTTTCGTGCCCGGCGCCGGCACGACGTCGGAACCGCGGTCGTACCGGTTCATCGACAACAAACCCGTGTCCGGAACGTCGCTCTACCGGCTTCGTCAGACCGACACGGACGGCACGGTGAGCTTCTCCCGCTGGGTCATGGTTTCGTCATCGAGTTCCTCCACACCCGTTTTCGCCGCATATCCGAACCCGGCCCGGCGTGATGAACCGTTGACCATCGACATTGCCGCCGGGTCGACCGAAAACCTGCCCGTACGCGTTACGCTCCACGACGTCCTGGGCCGTACCATCACCGTCGTGTACGAGGGCATGACGACGGCGGGATTGCGCCAGATACAGGCCAACTTGTCGAGCCTGTCGCCGGGCATGTATTTTCTCCGTGCCGTTTTCCCGGACCGCGTCATGACACGGAAAATCAGGGTATCGCGCTAGTGCCGTATCAACTGGAGAACGTCATTCCGGACTTGATCCGGAATCCAGAGAACAAGGCTTGGGTTCCACTTTATGTAGAAATGACGCGATTGTTTTCTATCCATGGCTACGTGTTAAAACAACAAAGCGCCGGGCCAGTGGGCGGAAAGGAGCCCAGGGATTTATCCCTGGGAAAACCGTTCGTCCGAAATCACTTTCGTAACCGTTTCAACGGTTTCTCAAATCCTGACGAATATAACAGACAGCACATGTCACTCCGATGGTGTTTTTAATGTTCTTCATGGAAACGTTGCTCTACAAACATGTCGCCCCGCGGGGCCTGCATGAACGACAATTCAAACAACCCAGCAAATCAAAGGTAACGAGACATTTAATGCAGTTACTGATCCGCACTCGTCACACATGAGCGTTCCCCGCATTCTCTCCGTTCTCGCCCATCCCGACGATGAATCATTTCTCATGGGTGGAACCATCGCGCGGTACACTCGTTCGCGCGAGGCTGAATGGTACCTCCTTACACTGACACAAGGGGAAGCAAGCCGCCATCGGAAGCGCCTGAACTTGTCCAAGGAGGAATTGGCCGCGCGACGTGCTGAGGAGCTGGAGACCGCTGCAGCCCATCTCGGCATCAGGGAAGTGTTCTTGCGTTCCTATCCCGACGGAGGATTACGGGACCTCGACCCGCGTGTTCTTCTCGAAGAAGTGAGAGCACTGGTACGAAGACTTTCGCCCGCCGTCCTGGTCACGTTCGACGTGCAGGGCGGTTCCCTCCACCCTGATCACATCGTCGCGCACCACGTTACCAAGCACGTATTCTGCGAGCAGCGGGAGCGTATCCCGGCCCTGCGCCGCCTGGCTTTCGCCGGACTGCCCGAGGAAACGGTACAGCGTTTCCCCAGGCACCTGGCAGGCATTCCTTTCCACCGCATCCATGCGCGCATCCCGGTCGCGGAATACCGGGAGTACGAACAAAAAGCCATCCTTGCCCACGAGAGTGTTCAACCGGACGTGGAGGAGTATAATTACGAAAACTGGATGCTCGGCAAGTTCGAATACTATTCTTTTTTCCAGGAACAACCCGATGCCGTTGTAGATGATCTCCTGGCCATGCTTTGAGAGAACACCCCGACGCCCACCGGTTGTGTTGTAAGTCCGGCGATACAATGACTCTCCTCGATGATCCGGGAGGGAGAAAACGATGTTTTGGATTTTACAACCTAAATTCCTTTATTTAGTTCTATGAAATTAGTTTTACACCCTGAATAAGATATTTAAAACACAATTTTTATGGACAGTCAATCATCTCCCAACGGATCCAAGCGCGATTTCCTCAAGTACGCCATATCGGGTGGAGTTCTCGCTTGGCTTGCGGCAATTCTCTATCCCATACTGGCATACCTGAATCCGCCAAAAGTCACCGGCGCACAGGTCACCAGCATCAAGGTGGGCAAGGTCGGTGATTTCGAAGACGATTCCGGCACCATTTTCCGTTTCGGCAACCAGCCGGGGATTCTCATAAAAACCAAGGATGGCGAGTTCAAGGCATTCAGCGCCACGTGCACGCACCTTGACTGCACGGTCCAATACCGTCAGGATATGGGTCTCATCTGGTGTGCGTGTCACAACGGCCGGTATGATCTGAGCGGTCGCAACATCGCCGGCCCTCCTCCCCGTCCGCTTGAAGCGTACAATGTCATAATCAAAAATGACGAGATTCTTGTTACAAAATCGTAACATTCATTCACAAACACGCAGGTAGAGAGACAGTTGAACAGGTTGTATCAATGGCTTGACGAGCGGGTCAGCCTCTCGGGTTTCATCGAGTTCATCAAGCACAAGGAAGTCCCCAAGCACCGGCACTCGGTCTGGTACTACTTCGGGGGTGTCACGCTATTTCTGTTTATCGTCCAGGTGTTTTCCGGTATTTTGCTCCTGTTTTACTATCGCCCTGGAGCGGACACGGCGTTCGAAAGCATCAAGTTTCTCATGACCAAGGTCCAATTCGGTTGGCTGATCCGGTCCATCCACAGCTGGTCCGCCAACCTCATGATACTCGCTGCGTTTATACACATGTTCAGCGTGTACCTGACCAAGGCCTATCGCAAGCCGCGGGAGATAACCTGGATCACGGGCATGCTCCTGTTTTTCCTGGCGCTGGGATTCGGATTCAGCGGTTACCTCTTGCCATGGAACGAGCTGGCGTTCTTCGCTACAAAAGTCGGAACGGACATCGCGGGGTCAGTCCCCTTGATCGGCAAGCCAATGCTGGTACTGCTGCGAGGCGGGGATAACGTCACCGGCGCGACGTTGTCGCGATTCTTCGGGTTCCACGTTGCCCTGTTCCCGGCGATTTTCACGGTAATTCTCAGCGTCCATCTCTTCCTGGTCCAGATCCAGGGTATGAGCACTCCGCTGCATCCCAAGGAAGACAAGAAATACGATTCCATGCCGTTCTTCCCCAACTTCGTGTTGCGGGATCTGCTCTTGTGGTTGATCGTGCTCAACATCCTCGCTATTCTCGCCGTATTCTTCCCCTGGGAACTCGGCGTCAAAGCCGACCTGTTCGCCCCGGCTCCCGCCGGTATTTCCCCTGAATGGTATTTGGTATTTCCTCTTCATGTTCCAGATACTGAAAATGCTGCCCGCCCACATCCTGTTCATCGAGGGAGAAGTATTCGGCATCGTGTTGTTCGGTATTGCGGGCGCGCTCTGGACGGTGGTGCCGTTCCTGGACAAGAAATCCTCCCGGGGGCAACAAAGTCGGTTCTTCACCTACATCGGAATCTTCGCCATTATTTTCATTATCGTGTTCACCATAGTGGGTTGGTTAGCATCGTGAACAATACCATAAAGAAGAAATACACGACCTCAACGTTACTGGCGGGAATATTCATCGCCGCCGCGTTCCTGATTTTTTCCGAACCCTCGTACGGACAGCGCGTCGACGAATGCCTCGATTGCCACCTTTCACTGGATACGCCTCAAGCGATCAAGTTCAAGTCCGACGTCCATCGTAAAAAGAGAATCTCCTGTGCCGACTGTCACGGCGGAAACAAGCGAAGCGATGACATGGACGTTGCCATGAGCAAGAGTGCGGGGTTCCTCGGCGTTCCCAAGAAAAACGAGATATCGAAACGATGCGGAAAATGCCACAACGATGAAGAAAAGATGAGGTCCTACGGTTACACGGGGCCCACGGGGCAATACGACAACCTGCTTGCCAGCGTGCACGGCGAAGGATCGACCACCGCCGGGGAAAACATTGCGCAGTGTACGACCTGCCACGGCTCACACGGCATCAGGAAAGTCACCGACCCAAAGTCGCCGGTTTCCCCCTTGAACGTCGTCGAAACGTGCGCCCACTGTCATGACAACCCCGGGTACATGCGCCAGTACAATCCTTCGCTGCCCACCGACCAATTGAGCAAGTACCGGACCAGCGTGCACGGCTTGTTACATGCCAAGAAAGATCCCAAGGTCGCAACGTGTGTCAGTTGCCACACCGCGCACACGATCAAACCGCCCGATGATGCGACGTCCAGTATATACGCGGAAAACATTCCTACCACCTGCGGCAGGTGCCACAGCGACGCGGAATACATGGCTTCCTACCACATTCCCACCAACCAGGTGGAACAGTACAAGAAAAGTGTCCATGGCATCGCCTTGCTGGAGAAACACGACGCCAGCGCGCCGACGTGCAACGACTGCCACGGCAATCACGGGGCCATCCCTCCGGGTGTTGAATCCATTTCCAATATCTGCGGCACGTGCCACGCCCTGAACGCGGAGTTGTTCCGTAAAAGCCCGCACAAGAAGGTGTTCGACGAACGCAATCTTCCTGAATGCGAAACATGCCACGGCAACCACTATATTAAACCCGCGACCATCGAAATGATCAGTGTTGGAAAAGACGGGCTGTGCGGTCGATGCCACTCGAGTTCCTCCAACCCAAAAGGTTACAAAGCCGCTCTCGAAATGCGCTCGCTCCTGGACAGCCTGGTCAGCAGTTATGCCAACGCGGAGCGCTTGTTGGACATCGCCGAGCAGAAGGGCATGGAGGTCGAAGACGAACGCTTTGCCTTGCGCGACGTCAACCAGGTGCGGCTGCAAGCGCGAACAGCGGTGCATGCCTTCAACCTGGCCAAATTCCACGAGACAATCGACAAGGGATTGAAAATCGCCGAGGACACCAAGGCCGCGGGCCGTGCCGCCGTGGAGGAATTCTATTTCCGCAGATGGGGCCTGGCTGTCGCAACGTTGATCATCACGTTCCTCGTCATCGTGCTTTTCCTGTACATCAAGAAGATAGAACGAAAGCCAAAAGCGACCTGAGTGGCGCGAGTCCCCCGGTCTGTACCGGCACGTCATCCGCGTCCCCGGGTTGCAAGCCGGGATTTCTCGACCCCGTAATCTCCGGTTGATTCAGCGATGAAAATGGGAAGGACCGTTTTCAACCCTTCCCACAATCCGCAGGACCGCTCATTCCTCCTTCGCTCGATACACAACTCCACGGTATCCCTTCGCCTTCCCGCGCCGTCTCCCTTTCGTTTGTTCCATACTCTCCATCGCGTCCCGAAGGGAACCCCGTTGAAAAACACGTTCTTCGTATGATCTCTTCGTGGCAACTTCATTCGGAGTCACGTTCTTCCTCATTCAGGGCCGGGACAAAGCGGTTCTTGCTTCCTTCTAATCCATCATCTCGTCTTCCAGTTTAACAACCGGTTCATCTCGTCTCGTGGGAGGTTTCACCGGGCAAGTTCTTGCTTCGCATCCGCACCGATGCCATCAGGACGCCGTCCCTGTTGCCGTGTGCCACGCCCGGCGCAGCATATAAACAACAATGCCGGACCTTGCGATCCGGCATTGCTGTCAACGTGACGATCCGATCGAGGTTATTTCACCAGCAGCATTTTCCTGGTGAGAATCACATTACCCGCCGTGAGGCGATAGAGGTACAAACCACTCTCCAGCCCCGAGGCGTCGAACGTAACCCGGTGCGTTCCGGGCTCCATCTGGTCGTTCACCAATGTGCGTACTGTCCGCCCGTAAATATCCAGGACTTCCAGTACGACCGAACACCGCTCGGGAAGCCGGTATTCAATCATGGTGGAGGGATTAAAGGGATTGGGATAATTCTGCGAGAGCTCGAACGTCTCCGGCATCCCGGTCAGATCGACACTGGTCGATATCCCTTCGTGTATCTTCTTGGCATAATTGGATGCCCACTCAACGGTTTTGCTCTGGTGGCATTTCAAGCAGGCGAAATCGAGTGTGATCGCACCGTGCCCGTCTTGATCCAGTTTAACCGTTTTCCCATCGGCGGACCACATGGCATCCTTTGTAACGGGATCCGTGTTGATCTTCCACAGGTGCGTCGCGACGTCGCCGCGCCACCCGTTTCCGACTTGTTTGCCGATGGCGGATTTGCCGGCGTCCGGCATGTGGCAATCCATGCACTTGATGTTCTTCGGTTGCCCGTCTATGGTGATCTGCTTGTTGGGATGACAGGACGTACATGCTTTCTTGATTGCCTTCAGACCCGTGCCGGCAGCCTTGGGATACCGGCCCGCGATGTGGACGTCGTGACACGTGCTGCACGTCAGCTTGAGGTCGCCATGTTTCGACGCCATCATTTCATTGAACTGTTCGTGATGACGGATATAGCCACCGGAAACCGGAATGGCTGACGTCCTTCCACCCCGCTGGTGGCAGTCGCCGCAGCGCTCGAGCCTGAGATCCGTTCCCTGGATCGGCGGCTTGACGTTCGTGGGATCGTTCACGTGTGCGCCGCCGGGTCCGTGACATCCTTCGCAGCGGATACCCGGTTCCGAGAACGTGCCAAGGCCGCTCGTCTGCTGGTTCCAGGACCCCGTGGCATTCGGAC
>JAADGX010000177.1 GCA_013152135.1 Chlorobiota bacterium | reverse complement strand
TGGCGACGATCCGGCGCATGGCGTCGCTCCGTGTGTGCTCGATCAGCTCGCGGGCGTCGGCAAACCCCGTGGCTTCCTCCGCCAGCAGCACGTTGCGGGCTTCCACCTGCCGGCGGTACCGGCTCAACAGCGATGCCTGCTCGGCCGCCACGATGCCCAGCGAAATGATCTGCCCGTATATGCTGGCGATATTGATGACCTCGGGATCGTACAGGCCGCACGTCCGGTTGTCGAACGTCATGACGCCGATGGACTTGTCTCCGGCGAAGAGGGGAACGACCATGCAGGAATGGCCATCCGGCAAATCGAGTATGCCGTGGTATGGATCGCCTTCCTCGCCCGCGTGATCGTTCTCGGTGAGAATGCGGGCCCGGCGGCTTTCCAGCACACGCCTGATAGTGGGAAAATCCGACAGGGCCAGCCGGTGGTCGAGGATTTCCTTGCGAGCGAGAGGACCGCGGGCCACCCGTACCTTCAGAAAATCCCCGGAGATTTCCAGGACAGCGGCGAGGTCGTACGGGATGACCTCGGCCAGGTACTCGAGTGAATTCGTGATCAAATCGTCCACCCGGGTGAGATGACCGGCCAGCGCCGTGATTTCTTTCAGATCGGCAGTGAGGTCAATGAAATTCGTCCTGGACATGCGCGCTTCCTCGTCTGGTTAACGATATATCAGTAATCATCAACAACTCTATTCTCGAAATCGTGCCGATATCGCCAATATTTTTCATATTTGAAATTTACAAAATCTTTCTCACAGTTCCACCGAAAAACCACCAACAATAATTCGGTGAACACCGATATACCGGTGGCCAATAAGCTGTATTATCGCTGAAATGGCCCGTTTTCGGCGATTTCGTGCCTGGCACGGTACATGCCATTGTAAGAACAAGAGCGAGACCTTTCAATGATTCTTGGGTTAAGAAGGTCTCGCAAAGAACACGCACAAACTGATCGATAAATATTAATACGGAGAATGCACACATGAAAACAATCGGCGACAGGTTCCCGGAATTTTCGTTGCAGGCCGTGGTCGGCATCGAGCCGGGCAAGGAATTCAAGGAAATCAGCAACGCGGACTTTTCCGAAAAATGGGCGGTGGTTTTCTTCTGGCCCAAGGATTTCACCTTCGTGTGTCCAACGGAAATCGCGGAGTTCGGCCGGCGGTACGGGGACTTCCAGGATCGCGGCGCGGAAGTGTTCGGGGTCAGCATCGACTCCGAGTACGTTCACCTCGCCTGGCGCAATTCCCACCCGGACCTGAAGGACCTTCCCTTTCCGATGCTGGCGGACATCAAGCGCGAGCTTTCCTCGGACCTGGGCGTTCTGCACCCCGAGGAAGGAGTCGCCCTTCGCGCCACGTTCATCATCGACCCTGAAGGCGTCATCCGCTGGGTCACGGTCAACGACCTCAACGTGGGACGGTCCGTCCCGGAAGTCCTGCGCGTGCTCGACGCCCTGCAGACCGGCGAGCTGGTTCCCTGCAACTGGGAAAAAGGTCAGCCGACGCTGAATTCATAACGGACATTGGAACGACAAACAAGAAAACCGGAGGATATCATGGAAATCAACACTGGAATCAACAACGACTTGAGAATAGCCATCACGGACGGGTTGTCCCGCCTCCTGGCCGAGACGTACTCGCTGTACCTGAAAACACAGAACTACCACTGGAACGTGACGGGACCGCTGTTCACGTCCCTGCACACGATTTTCGAGACGCAATACACGGAGCTTGCCACGGCGGTGGACGTCATCGCCGAGCGCATCCGGGCCCTGGGCGAATTCGCGCCCGGATCGTTCTCGAAATACCTGGAGCTCAGTTCCATCCCCGAGGCAGACGACGTTCCGTCCGCGGAGGACATGGTACGCCGGCTGGTCGAAGCGAACGAGACCATCGTCCGAACCATCCGCACCATCCTGCCCACTGCGGGCGAGGCAAACGACGAAGCCACGGTCGACCTGCTGGTCGGTCGCATGGAAATCCACGAGAAAACGGCCTGGATGCTGCGCAGCATCGTAGCGTAACTTCCTTTGCACACGAGGCAAGGGCCTCTCCAACCAGCGTTCGGTTCCACGACTGGGAACCGGGCGCTGGTTTTTTGCTCCGGATACCGTGAACCGGACGCTTTTTCCTTTCGATTTTTTCCTTTTACATTTGATCTCATGACGTTCAGGTTCGGCACGGTTGGATCGCCCGTGAGCACGCCCAAGAAACCGGGCGGCTCGGTGGGAGGAATTTTGCGCGCCGCGGAGCTGGGTCTCGACGCGCTGGAACTGGGGTGGGTGCAGTCGGTGCGGGTCTCCGACAAGACCTGCGCCGCCATCAGGAAAGCGGCGGAAGAACGCGGCATCGCGCTCAGCGTGCACGCGCCCTACTTCATCAACCTCAACGCGAAAGACCCGGCGATTCTCGAAAGCAGCCGGGGGCGGCTTATGAAGGCAGCCCGGGCAGGGTACGCGGCGGGCGCCACCGACATCATCTTTCACGCCGGCGGATACATGGGCGACGACCCGGAGGCTGCGTTCGAGACCATCCGGTCGCGCCTGGAGGAAATCGCTGAGGAACTGCGAAGCGAGCAGACAGACGTCGTTCTCCGTCCCGAGACGCTGGGGAAGAGCGCCCAGTTCGGCACGTTGGAGGAGGTAGTGGAGTTGTCGCGGGCCATCGAAGGTGTTGCCCCCTGCATCGACTTCGCCCACCTGCACGCGCGCGCCGGGGACGGGTCGTTCAACTCCTACCGGGAATTCTCGGACGCGCTGTCGTACGTGAAGAAGCGCTTGGGCGAGCGGGCGCTGAAAACGATGCACATTCACCTGTCGGGGATCGAGTACGGCCCGAAGGGAGAAAAACGGCACCTCGTTCTCCGCGAATCCGACCTGGCATACACGGAACTCCTGCAAGCGCTCATCGACGCGGGAGCGGAAGGACGCATCTTGTGCGAAAGCCCGGTGCTAGAAGAGGATGCGCTGGTCTTGCGGAAGGAGTGCCTTAAGCTCTATAAACGGAAACGAGCTTAACCGTTGATCCGTTTTCTGATCTTTTCTTAACGATGATCTCGATTATATCAGAAAATCAACAATCAGTGAAGAGAGCAATGTTTAAAAAATAGAATGTCAATAATTACAGTTGCCAAAATCTGATAGATAACAATAAAAACGATATCTTTCCGCAATTCCTTTGCTCCCTTCCCGATAACCTTACCTGAACCATCTCTTCCATATTTATAATAGCTGCCCAGCGAAGCAGTATAGATGCCTATCACGAAGGCCATGCCCAAGTAGATGGAGTTATTAGAAATACGTATTATACCCCCTAACAAAAAGAAAACAACCGATATTACTGCAATCGGCGCCAGACCATACAATAATTCCTTGATGAATGTCCCTTGAGAAGCATCATTGATTTTCATTTTTTCTCCCAATAATGATTTTCAATACTTCAATAACATTTCAATTTACTCAACGATTTCAAAGAAAGCACTATTTCTCCTAACCAGTGCAGCATATTGCCGGCGGCATGAGTTCCATGAATATGTAATTCAGTATGCAAAATCTACGGCCCGAAGGGAGAAAAACGGCACCTCGTTCTCCGCGAATCCGACCTGGCATACGCGGAACTCCTGCGCGCGCTCATCGACGCGGGAGCGGAAGGACGCATCGTGTGCGAAAGCCCGGTGCTGGAAGAGGATGTGCTGGTCTTGCGGAAGGAGTACGCATCCCTGGTGGAACGGAAATAACCGCCGCTGTTGATCTGTT